>NZ_JAOQIO010000116.1:0-135822 GCF_025567575.1 Paenibacillus baimaensis
ACGGAGAGACAGGGCCGACCGGAGCGACGGGTGAGTACGGAGAGACAGGGCCGACCGGAGCGACGGGTGAGTACGGAGAGATAGGACCGACCGGAGCGGTGGGTCCAACGGGAGAGACAGGCGCAACGGGACTGCCGGGAGAGACGGGATTAGCCGGAGCAACGGGTCCGACAGGAGAAACAGGAGCAACCGGAACGGCGGGTGTGACAGGAGCAACGGGACTGCCGGGAGAGACGGGATTAACCGGAGCAACAGGTCCGACGGGAGAGACAGGAGCAACCGGAACGGCAGGTGTGACGGGTGCGACGGGATCTACGGGATCTACGGGATCTACGGGATCGACAGGAGCAACGGGACTGCCGGGAGAGGCGGGATCAGCCGGAGCGACGGGTTCGACGGGAGCAACTGGTGCGACCGGTTCGACGGGTGTGACGGGATCAGCCGGAGCAATGGGTCCGACGGGAGAGACAGGAGCAACTGGATCGGCAGGTCCAACAGGGGCAACGGGTGAAACGGGTCCAACTGGCCCTCTCCCGATCGTAACCATCATTCCTGTAGCCAATCGTTATTATTATATAGTAACCTCAGATTTAGTACTTACGGACCCTGCTGTGCTTCCAGCTAATTTGTTCAGGGATGATGCAGGGAATTTAATCAACTCTTTTTCAGGCTTGGGTACCAATAGCTATAATAATCTTTTCATCAACGGGATGCTGCAAGAAGGCAATGCATATAGCGTAACTCCCCATACATTGACCTTATTCGCGGATGGCAGTACGATATATGCAGGGACACCGATTACACTTGAGACCCTGCAGTTTATTGCCCAGGTCTCGTAAGATAGGGTTAGCGATGAACGTAACAAAAGCAGCTCGTATTCCATTGGGGAACGGGCTGCTTTTGTTTGTGTCCATCATGAGTTCTTCATTCATCACCGGGATTCTAAATTCCGTTAGACTGCTCCCTTACCTCTTTACGATATTGCCCCGGAGGGACGCCGACGGTTTTCTTAAATGTACGCGAAAAATTTTGCGCGTTGCTGTATTGAAGCCGCGAAGCCATCTCGTCCACGCTCATATCGCTGTGCAGCAGCCAATTCTGTGCTTTGACAATGCGACTGTGCAGCAGGTAATCCGAAAATGTTGTATCGTGAACCTCCTTTAACGCTTGCTTACCGATAGAGGTAGGCACATTCAGTGCTTTGCAGCAGCCTTCCAGTCGCAGATCGGCTTCATTATGCTCGTGAATGTAGATGGAGAGCTGGCTCGCCACCTTATGCATATGCTCCATATGCTCCTGCTGCAGATCGGCGCAGAGCAGGTCGATGACGTTGATCTTGAGCCAGCCGATCCATTCCTCAAGCGTAGAGAGCTGCATTAGCTCAACCATTAACGGCTCGACAGGGGGCTTGCGCAGTGAGCTGCCTATCGTCCTGTAGATAGAGAACACCATTTCTGTCAGTTGGCTTTGCAGCCATTGATAGTTAAGGGATCGCAAGCCTTGAAGTGTACTCAATTGATCCGTATAACGGTAAGCAAGTGCCGGGTCAAGTGAACGAATGGCGTAGATGACGTCATTTTCCAGCTCGCGAAAGGAGACAGGCAGTGCGGTGGTTTGCCCCTCGTTATCCTCTTGTTGAAACTCATCAATGGGGATGACCTCGTTCGTGCCGGTTACAAGCTTATGCTTGAGGGCATCTTCTGCTTCTTGCGACGACAAGCTCAAATAAGCGTAATCCTTGCGCACCAGACTGATTCCGATAGAAACCGTGAACGGAAAGTATTGCTCGATAAAATCGCGTATCGTACTTGCGGCGTCCTGCACAGAAGCTTTCACAGCACCCTGTCCGAGACCATCGTCCGGCAAGGAAATCAGAGCCAGAAATCTGCCCTCGCCACAGCTGCTGACGACCCCTTTGCCCTTACCGTCAATAACCTCTTGGATCACCATGGACAACCCATAGCCAAAATAATACAGATCCACCTCTGAATAGAGGCCGGTCATACTTTTATACTGATCGATCTCAACGCACAAGCAACCGTAACCGCCCGCCAGCAGCGGAATTTGATACCTTTCACATTTGTCGAGATCTTCTTGGGAACGAAGTCCTTTGTGCAGCATGTTACGAATAAATGCCTCACGGATTTCAGGTGTAAGCACCTTAACCTGCTCTTTGAGCTCATCCCGTGTCTCTTTAATGTGCTGCATTTTATCGTAAATCGATCGGAATTCATCATCCCGAGGTGCACGCTTGCTTGCCCCTTCTTCTTTGTCCGATTGAACTGTGGCATCATCAAGCAAGGTCACAATATCACTCCAGCCCCGCCACAGCCGATTGGTGGAAAGAATAGTCACAAGGGCCGCCATTGCTAGTAAAATCCCCGCCAAAATAAACACGACATTGCGAATCCGATTGATTTTGGTGAACAGCTCATCGTTGGGGATCGCAAAGCCAAAGATCCAACCTTTGTAAGAGGGAGGCAGGTGAGCGACGAACAGCTCTCTGGAGGAGGACTGCCCGTGTGTAATCTCCGGCACCACATTCAACATCAGACTTGCACTGTCTAGCGTGCCACGGTTTTGCAGCATTTGACCGGATTCATCGAGTATAAAATAATTGCCTTTCACTTCGTCCGTGGACCCCAGTATGTGATCGAAAAACTGCTGATTCAAATGAAGGATCATATAGAGTGGCTTCGACGCCTGAAAGATCGGCAGCTTGCGGATATAGATAGCGGTGGGTGCCTTCTTGACGGTTGTATTGAAAAAGGCTGTATCTTTGTTCATCGCTTCAAACTTGGTGATCACGGACTCGTAATCATTTTGAAAGTCGGTGACCTGATGATTGGTGCTGTACAGCCGTTTGTTGCTGAGACGGTAGAGCGCAATATTATCGACGTCGTCAATCGACGTTTGGATGCGGAGCATCGTTTCGAGAAGGGTCAATATTTCAAGATTATTTTCTTCCTTCCCCGTTGTGATGAGCGATTCAAGAGCAGGAAGCTTTTCAAATTGAAGGACGGATTGATCGATCTGTCGGAAATAGCTTTCGACCCGATCCTGCGTGCGCTGCAAAGATACGTGGTAGGCACTCTGCACCTCTTGTGTTAACGTGTTAGTGGCAACAATGTACACGGTGTAACCCATAGCCGTGATGCAGAGGGAGGCCAAAAGCAGCATGATGATCAGCGTTTGAACCTTCTTGGAGCGTTGCAGCTGCATAGGGTTCTCCCCTTTCTATTAAAAATATAACCGTAAAATTATAGCATGGAAAGTGTCATTTCGCGTAAAAAGCGGATTTAAGCATAAAGATACCCACCAATAATTGGCAGGAAAACCCCGATATCAATAGCTTTCTAATGGTCATTTACTGAAATTTGGTTGATTTGATGTTAATGATCATTGCTTGAACAATCCATGCAGCTGTACATTGTTAACGAAGCAGCACCAGATCCACAGCCAATCGAATAGTTAACGAAAAGGGGAATAACAACGATGACTAAAGGGACTAACATGAATAATCGTATTTGGAAACGTACGGCAAGCACCATGCTCGTGACTGCTTTAGTAGGGGTAACGGCAGCCTGCGGCAGCAATCCACCCGCTCCAGCTGCTAATGGAAGTACACCGGCCAAAGCGCCAAGCGGTCCAGTGAAGCTGAAGCTTGCGTATGACGTCGGTAATGCAATTCCAAGCACCTCTGCCGACAGCAATGAAGCGATGAAGTATTTACAAGACAAATTGGGCGTCCAATTCGAATTCAATGTCAATGCTTATGAGATTTACAAGGAAAAAATCCGTGTGCAAATTGCCTCAGGGGATATTCCGGATGCGTTCGCTTGGCGGACGATGGACGATTTTATTGTCGGTATGATCAAAGCCGGTGAAATCGTACCACTAGATGATTACATTGATAAATACCCGAACCTGAAAAAGCAAAAGGATCTGGATATCACAAGATATCAAAATAAGATCTGGGCTGTGACCAACGTCCGCAACCCTGTAGCCTCAGGTGATGCGCCGTTGATTCGTCAGGACTGGCTCGATAATCTGGGCTTGCAGACTCCCAAAACACTGGATGATCTCTACAATGTTGCTAAAGCCTTCACCTTAAACGACCCTGATAAAAATGGTAAAAAAGATACCTATGGCATACAGCTTGGCTATGCGAACAATGCTTTTGTTGGAATAGGCGGCTTGCAGAAGCCTTTTGGCATTCAGGATAAATGGGTAAAGCAGCCGGATGGCAAATATGTGCCGAACTTTGCGACACCGGCTTTTAAGGAATATTTAACATGGATGAACAAAGCGTTCAAGGACGGTCTGATCGACCCCGACTTCGCGGTAACCGATGGCCGAACAGCTGAATCAAAGGTAGTCGGCAAAGGACAGGCAGGAATTTTCTTCCATTATATGTCTCGTGTTAATGATTTTGAGGATAATTTCAAAAAAGCGAACCCTACTGCAAAGCTGCTGCCTTTTGAACCTGTCAAAGGTACTACAGGCCTGCAAGGAGCTACAGGACGTGTAAATTATGGCGGTATGTTCGTATCCAAAAAGGCAGGTCAAGACCCGGCCAAAATGCAAAAGCTGATGGAATGGTTTGACTTTGGAGCCAGCCCTGAGGGACAAAACTTTAGTTTATATGGGGTAGAAGGTATCCACTCTGTGAAGAAAGACGGCAAAACTGAAGTGAAAAGCGACCTGATTTCCCGCGATATGCCAGGTACATTCATTGCTACGTTGCCGCTGCAGCCGACAGAGGAAGTATTCGTCAGCAAGAAAAATTCCGAGGAAGCGCAAAAAATTGTCGCCGATGGCAATAAAATGCTGGAGAAATTTTTGAAAATTCCAAAGCCACTCGATTTTGCATTCTCACCGACTGGTGCGAAGTACAATGCGGAAGCAGAGGCTTTTATTAACACAAGTATTGTCAAAGTCATTATGGGCAACATCAACGTGTCGGAATGGGATGGTATCGTGAAGCAGTGGTATGACCGTTTCGAGGGTGCGAAGTGGATTGAGGAAATTGCTGCGACTGACGGAAAATAGCTCAGACATGGTGAATGTGGCTGCTTTATTCGTAATGTCGCAGTCACAGTCGTAGTAACAACGAGGAATGGAATGCATAGTAAGATGACAAGCGGGTACGTTCTGGATCATCGGGACGTACCCGAGCTTTCTACAGGGAGTGATTATGATGTCAATGAGAACGGAATCGGTTCCAACCAGCAGGAGTCCCCAAGCAGCAGTCCGTTCCGGCAGCAAGCTAAGGAAGAAATTATGGTCGGATCGCTATATGTATTTGCTGGCACTGCCTGGTATGGCCTTTATTTTACTATTTGATTACGTCCCGATGTACGGGATTGTATTGGCTTTTCAGGACTACAACCCATTCGGAGGTATCCTTCATAGCGATTGGGTAGGGTTTGCACATTTTGCGAGATTGTTTAAGCATCCGGATTTTTGGCTGGTGCTGCGCAATACACTCGTGATCAGCCTGCTCAATCTGGTACTGTTTTTCCCTACGCCGATCGTGCTTGCTTTACTGCTGAATGAGGTGCGTTCTCATTGGTTTCAACGGACGGTGCAAACGATTGTCTATTTACCGCATTTTGTATCCTGGGTCGTAATCTGCTCGCTCACGATAACACTGATGAACTCGGAGGGACTCGTTACCCAACTGGTTCATTTCCTCGGATTTCCGAAAGTGCAGCTGCTGCTGGACACCAAGCTGTTCTGGGGAATGATTACGCTGCAAAGCATCTGGAAGGAAGCGGGCTGGGGTACGATAATATTTCTCGCCGCGCTGGCCGGAATTAATCCTGAGCTGTACGAAGCAGCGCGTGTAGATGGTGCCAACCGCTGGCAGCAGATGAGATCGATCACCATTCCGGCACTGATGAGTACGGTAGTTGTACTGCTGCTGCTGCGGATTGGACATATTATGAGCCTGTCATTCGACCAGCTGTACATTATGGGTAACCCGATGGTCAACAGTGTGGCCGAAGTATTCGATACGTACGTGTTCAAGGCGGGTGTGCTTCAGGGTAACTTCAGCTTTGCTGCCGCTGTCGGACTGTTTAAATCGGTTGTGGGTCTGGTGCTCATACTGGGATCGAATTATTTGGCTAAGAAAACGAGCGACAATTATTTGTTTTAAGGAGATTGCACATGAAATCACAAACAAAAATAGGGTTTGAGTTAGTGAACTATGCGCTGCTCGGACTGATGGCGCTGATGATGGTGTTTCCATTCTGGAACGTGCTGGTGATGTCATTCTCCACACCGCATCTGGTTTACGAGGGACAGCTGTTATTTTGGCCCAAGCAGTGGACGACAGTAGCCTATAACGCTGTATTTCAAAACCGTCAATTCATTCAAACCTTTCAAAATACGGTCTTCATTACCATTGTCGGTACGGCAGTAAGCATGCTGCTCACTACGACGCTTGCGTATCCACTCTCCAAAAGAACGATCAAGGGTACGGGCGTCATGCTGTTTATTGCTTTTTTTACGATGCTGTTCAATGGGGGAATCATTCCGTCCTATTTGCTGGTCAAGGAGCTTGGGATGTTGAACTCCTTGTGGTCGTTGATTATTCCAAGTGCGCTGAGCGTGTTCAATTTGATGATTATGGTCAGCTTTTTCCGATCTCTGCCAACGGAGCTGGAGGAATCGGCCAAAATAGACGGTTGTAATGATATCGGCGTATTGCTGCGTATCGTCATTCCGATCTCGCTGCCAGTTATCGCGACGTTGACGCTGTTTTATGCGGTATCCAAGTGGAATATGTTTTTTCAAGCGGTTATGTACAACAGTGATATTAGCAAAATGACGATGCAGGTGTTATTGCGGCAAATATTGATGCAAATGACCAGCGATGCCGTTGATGCGGCAATGGCCGGAGAGGTTCCGAAAATCGGCGTTACCGTAAAAATGGCGATGATCATTATTGCAACGGTTCCGATTTTGCTGATTTACCCTTTCCTGCAAAAATATTTTGCCAAAGGCGCGATGATTGGCTCGGTAAAGGGTTAATAGGTAAACGTTTGATGATGTACCGTGAATATAAGAGCTTGCCTTAAATGGTGAGAGGAGGAAAACAAGGATGGATACCCAAAAGCTGTTGGACAAAGCGCAGCAGGTTTATGCGTACATGGTAACGGCCCCGGAGAACGATTGGCAGCGCAATATGGGCAATTGGGACTGGAAGCCTGGCGTCGGTCTCATTGCTGCCGTTGCCTACGGTGAAGCGATAGGCTCGGATGAGGTAGATGAGTACTTGTGGCGTTGGATGAGGGACAATCGACATAAGGCGGCACAACAGCGTGTTATTAATTCGACGGCACCGTTCGCAGCGCTGATCGAGCTGCTGCGCAAGCAGCCGGAAGCGGCAGCAGAGTGGATGCCGCTCATACGTGAGCACGGCGAATGGCTGATGAACGAAGCGCCGCGCACCAAGGAAGGCGGCTTTGAGCATACGGTAACCGAGGGTGTCGATTTCCCGGAGCAGCTATGGGCGGATACACTTGTTGTTGGCGCTTTATTTTTGGCGCGTCTGGCGTCGCTAACTAAAGATGAAGCGATGGCACGCGAAGCCGTTAAGCAGGTTGTCATTCATCTGCAGATGCTTCAGGACGAAGCGACAGGCGTATTGTTCCATGGCTTCGATGGCCATAATCGCAATCACATGTCAGCTGCACGATGGGGACGCGCGAATGCATGGGTGACGTTCGGTGTGCCGGAAATTGTCGCCGAGATCCAGCATCTGATCCCGATTCCGGTGGAAATCGGGGAACGCTACACCGCCTTGGTACAAGGTTTACTTAAGCTTCAGACCGCTAATGGCATGTGGCATACCGTCATGGATCGACCAGACTTTTATCTGGAAACCTCAGCCACAGCCGGTATCGCGTATGGCTTCGAGGTAGCCTTACGTACAGGTCTTATCACCGATGATATCCTGCGTTCGCAGCTTCAAGAGTCGGTACGCAAGGCAGCCGAAGCTGTCATGATTCACGTAGACGTATACGGCGCCGTTCATGGTGTTTCCGGCGGTACCCCCGTTATGCCAACGATCGAGGCCTATAACGAGGTGAAAATAACCCCAACCCCATACGGCCAAGCTTTAGCCCTTCTACTAATCAGCGCGTTACTGAAGCGCAAGCATTAAGCTATAGCTCATTATTGTATTAAGGTAAAGTCATGATGTTCCGCAGGAACGAATCCAACGCGCCCCATTCACTGTAAACCAATCTCTGAATCACTGCACAGCACCAAACCAAGCGTGTCCCGCAGGGACGACAAGCGCCCCGAGAACACAAAGACCCTGCCCCCCACGATGCAGCACCATACCAAGCGTGTCCCGCAGGGACGATAAGCGCCCCGAGAACACAAAAGCCTTGCACACGTGCCAAGGGAGTCCAGAGGGCAGCGCCCTTTGGGGCCCTCCCTATAGGGAGGGTTTGGGAGGGTCATAACATTAAAGGAGGATAAACCAATGAAAACAAAAATTATTGCAACCGCGCTGGCCATGCTAGTGTCCGTATCCACTATGACAAGTCCAATAATGGCAGAATCATCAGCAATAACACCGGACGCAAATTTATTTTTGGACCGCGTGGACCGGGTGTATCCCGACGTCGCCACCGCGGAAAAACAGCTGCAGTTTTTCAAAACCAATCTGTTAAGCAACCAGCAGCCTGACGGCAGAATCGATAATTTTCCGCAAAAGGTGACAATCAGCGCCGGTAATCTGGTTACTGGCAACATAACAACCAATATGGGTTTTGAGCAGGGCACATCCAGTACGCCTGATGGTTGGAGCTATACAGGTACATCAAATTTAACCTGGATACATGATCTGGAAGCATCCTATGAAGGCGCACGCATGCTTAAATTGGAAGCGCTATCAGAAAGCGATGGTTCACTTAAACAGACGATCTCCAATCCACTAGATGTGCTTGTAGATTATGTAACGCCTGCAACCGCAGTCGTTAAGCAGGACAGTCTGCTGCTGCTGAGCGCTTACGTCAAGACCGAGCAGCTAAGTGGTTCGGGGAAAGGCGTCTATGTAAAAGTATCCTTCAAGGATGCTGGCGGAGCGGATCTCGGTAATTCGACTATGGTTGCCGTAAATCAAGGCACACAGGACTGGAAGGAGCTGCGTGGTCTTGTCACGGTTCCTTCGACTCAGCCTACCCTAATCGTGATCGAAGCCGGACTGGATGGGGCAATGGGTACTGCATATCTGGACGGCATCCGTCTCATGCGGATCGACAGCTCGATTTCGACGGCTGCAGGGTCCGCAGGAGTGCAGGTGGGCAATAAAGGAGCGGCAGCGATTCCAAATGCGAATTTTGACGCGACACCTGCATGGACGGCAAACAAGCAATTGAATGCAAGTGGACCCGAAGCGGCGATCAACCAGACTTTAGCTAATGGCGTATCTGGAAAAGGTGGGCAGATTGTTTCCACTTCAGCAGATACGGTGGCTTCGCTCACCATGAATGCAACGGCTTCCTCTAATGGCACGCGGCAGTTTGGTGGCAATTACCGAATTTTTTCAGTCAAGTACAAGACGTTGCCAGGATTTATCGCAGCGGATGGCAGGGGAGTTGCCGCCAAAATCAGCTACAAGGATAAATCCGGCAAAGTCATCGGCAATCGAACTTTTTACGGTGGTTCTACTGACGGCAACTGGGGTGAAATCAGCGGGGTTTTTGATACGGAATACCCGGTGTATACGATGAGCTTTGAGCTGCTGCTGGACCATGCGGTCGGTACGGTTATTTTTGACAATGCTTCATTTATCGGGATCGATCAGCAGAGCAGCAGCACGGAGGCTGGGTTTGGTGCGGCTGGACTGTTCGCCTATATGTGGGAAATTACCGGAAAAACAGATGCGCTGCTAGCAAAGCAGGCGAGAAAAACGCTCGACTTTTATATGCATAACCGTGTGCAAACCATCGATAATCCTGCGAATGCCGACAAACTGCTAACTGGTGCGGCGAACAGCGGTGCCGCTTATGTGCCTTACTATGTAAGCGGCAGCACAACGGGTGCGGATTACCCGACAACGGCGTTTGGTCTGCACAATCTGGCCAGCGCGCTGAAGTATGGACAGGAACTGTTTACATCGGCTCAGCTTGCAGAAGGAAAGACACAGGCTTACTCTATGTGGAAGTGGCTGACGAGGGTCGTCCAATTCAGTACGCAAAAATCTCAAAATCAGGCTTTGGTTGCTTTGCTGGGCGGAATTGAGGTTGCTATGCTCTATGACGATGCCGCTTTAAAAGCTGAAATTTATGATTACTATACCAAAGGTATTCCCGGGACGAACCTGCCTGATAAGGCATTTCGCGATGAAGCCAGGGAGGTAGTGGATGGAAAATCTATTTTTTACGAGGTCAAAGGCTTCGACGTCAGCTACGCGGGGGTTTCTCTAAGTGATCTTGCCGAGATTATAGGGGAGATGCCTGATCAGGATGCATCGTTTAAGGATCTGAAAGCGATTATTCATGCCGACGGTATGGAGATGGCCGAATATTTTAACTCAAGGCTTGCGGCGGATGGCTGGATTTTTGCAGGCTCACGTCATAATGAAGGCGGCGGCTCCAGCTTTAATATGGGAAATTTTTCGGGCCTCTCTTATTGGGCACAAGCTTTGAATTCCGATTTGGGGCGATTTCTGATCAAAGGGCCAAGTGCGGTAACTCCTTCTTATGGGGAAACAGCAAATCTGGGGCATATTGCGGTTCACGGACCTGCAGCTCTGCATCGTACGATCCAGCAGTATCCGTGGGTGCCAAGCGAGCAGCAGAAGCTGGAGGACTACACCTTTCGTAAAGGAAAGGTTTCCGCATATTACAAAAATGAAAACAGGCAGCCACTTCATATTTCCGTATCCGGTACTGATTTTATCGAGAATTTGGTTGATTCCGGTACCACGACGTCTAAGGGTCCAAAGATTGATCGGATCATGGGCATGTATTTCAAGGATGGGAATGATAAGTGGCAATATGACGATGTCAAATCCACTACAGCGAACATGTCGACACCCGGTTACTTTGTACGCAAGGATACAGGGGTGACTACAGCCAAATCGAACGTCACCAAGCAGTACTATATTACGAATGGCAAATCACTTTACAATGTGCTGGCCGTTCAATTCAGCTCGGATCAGAGCTATAAATCGTTGAATCAATTGATCGGTCTTCCCTATATGTCGGTGCCTGATTATCCGTATGTTCCAGCCAGTGTAGATCCGCGAATGGTACGGATCAATGGAATTTATGGCAGTGATGGTACACCTCTGCTCGATCTGACCAAGGATACCGGAGAAGCGACAGCTCCTGAGATGCGAATGGGTACGGCCAAAGTCAGCGGTTGGCCCATACTTAAGGCGGTCAATGCGCCAGCTGGAGGTACGGCAAAACCAACATGGTTATCGACTGCCGACATCAATCAGTTGAACGCAGGCTTTACCACAACGAATGGTAAGGTTATGGATGATCTGTACACGAAGGCGTTATGGGACCCGACAAATGTCCGGGTATCCGACAATAATGGAGTTACTGTTCAGTTTGCCAATTCGGATAAGATCATGGTCAAGCTGACGGACTCGGCAGCGCCTGTTAACTATAAAGCAGGTGAGTGGGTTTATTTTGTGGCCAAATATGCGCCGGATAGTGATACGGACAGCTTAACCGTGACACCAGTTCAGACATATTCAACGCGCAGCGATGTACTCCAGTCCATCACAATTGAAGACAGTGGTATGAAATTCGTACTTAACGGCAGCAGTGATTTGTTCGTCGATAAGCAGGCTGGAAGCGTAAGGCTGAATGGAGTAAAGGCGACTGCCTCCGATCTGGCAGCTTTATGGCAGGAGCGGGGACGGACGATTGCTGGAGACAAGGCGAGTTTTCCTTACCAACATGATCTGGATGGCAACGGCATTATCGATCTTACGGATCTGTCCCTGCTGGGACTTTATATCAATAACTAGAAAGGAAAGGGAGGGGATTTTGTATGGGTAACAAAATAATACAATGTTTCAGGGCAGCTGCGGCCATACTGGCAGTCGGACTACTGCTGCTTAGTGTGTCCGGGTTGGTCTCAACTGTAGCAGCAGCGGCTTCTGTTACTGTCGATGAGAGCTTTGATAATTATCCGACGGCCGCTTTATCCGGCTCAAACTGGACCATTTCAGCGGCATCGGGCTCGATAATGGTCGTGGAAGACCCGAGTAATCCAAGCGATAAAAGCGTCAAAATAACGAAAACGAATACCTCCGGTACGGTAAATACGGATCGTAAAAACCTTGCACAATACGGTCAATTTGTTGTTGATTATCGGGTGAAAAGCGATGAGATCGCTGGAAGCAAGTCAGCTCCCTACGTGTTTGGCAGCACGAGCGGGACTAACCTGGTGAGTGTATTGTTCGATGCAGGTTTTATCAAGGCATATAATAGTGCAACGAACACGAAGCTTCAATCGTTTACGCCTGGCACCTGGTATCGGATACAGCTTATTTTGGATACCAGCACCAACAAATACGATATGTATATTGATGGAAAATTGAAGGCAGACCAATTTGCTTTTCGTAATAATGCTGCAGAATCTACGCTCTTGCGGTTCGCTTTGGGCACCGACCAGACCGGAACGATATATTTTGATGATTTAAAAGTAGCACAGCTGCCCGCTTCGATATCGATGGGAGATGATTACCAGCTGGCTATAGGGCACACCCATGCATCAACCGTCACGGCTATCTATCCCGATGCGACCAAAGGCAATGTGACGAAGGCTTCCTGGTATGACTCTTCCAATCCATCGGTGGCTCAAGTGGACGCGGCAGGAGTCGTTATGGCAGGATCCATGGGTACGACCACCATTACTGCGCATTATGCAGGCAGGGCAACGACTACAACCGTACAGGTTACCGACGGTATTGTTTTGAATAGCCTGCAGCTGGATTCAACTGCTTATAGCCTAACACAAGGCTCGGAGCATGCTACAGTGGTAACAGCTGTATATTCCAACGGTACCCGTAATGTAACTGCGAATACCGCTTATACATCCGGTAACCCGTCGATTGCTTCAGTTAGCCAGAGTGGACTGGTGACTGGAAAAAGTGCAGGATCAACAGTCATATCGGCCACATATGGCGGGAAAATCGCTTCGGTAGCGGTCACTGTCACACCGATTCTTACTGAGCTTCTATTGGATTCAGCTGCTTACGATCTGCAGGCAGGATCGGTGCATCAGACCGTAGTAACAGCTGTATATTCGAATCAAACCACTGCTGACGCTACGATGCTTGCCACCTATACGAGCTCGGATGCTTCCGTAGCCTCGGTCGATCGTATAGGCAATGTAGCAGGTATTCGTGCGGGACATACCGTTATTACCGCAACCTATGGCGGTCAATCTAAAGCAGCCCATGTATCGGTCAGCTCTATTAGACTGGATTCGGATGTTTATGAGCTGCAACCGGATGCAACACACTTGACGTCTGTACTGCAGTTATCGGCAGATGGAGTGGAGAGCCCGGTTACGAGTTTTTCCAGCTTTAGCTCATCCAATTCTGCTGTGGCCCAGGTAGATATCACTGGCCAAGTCACCGGAAGGTCTGAGGGCACTGCAGTTATTACCGCTGTGTACGGAGAGAGCCGGGCTATAGCCAACGTGACTGTGCGTTCAACCGGAGCCTCATCGCAATTCACCGTACCAAGTGTTGGAAAGGACACGATTCAGGTTCATTTATGGGCACAAGGGATCGACAATGTGTATGCAGCACAATCGGATATCGATTTTGACCCTGCTATACTGCAGCTGCAACAAGTGGTATCGGGACTTTTCAGCGGTACACCTGAGATGCTGGACAGTCACAATACGATCTATTCGAACAACGGTATACTCACAGGGTTTCAAAGTTTGGCCTTACAAGGTGGACACCTCTCGTATGGTGCTACTCAAGCTGGAGCTGGTACAGGTGGAACCAAGCCCTATGTTACGCTATTCTTTAAAGTGCTGAACCCGAGTCAGAACACCAGCTTACAGGTGAACAACGTAGCCGTGACTTCTGCGTCTGGGAATACTATCACAAAAGCTGTGTTGCCCGGTATAAATGTTACATTTGATGAGGCCCCGATAATTCCGCCGGACACGTCGGCTCCGAGTGATCCGACTGTTAGCGTGACAGGAAGGACGCCGAACAGTATAGCTTTGAGTTGGACAGCAGCGACGGATAACGTCGGCGTTACAGGATATGACGTTTATAATGGAAACGACAAGCTGGTTTCTCTGACAGCAAATGCTAATCTCGGCTACACTGTAACCGGGTTGCATCCGAATACAACATATATCCTCATCGTAAAAGCCAGAGATGCCGCTGGCAATATGTCGAAAGGTGCCAGTATTTCGGCTAAAACAAGCGGTGGTAACCAGTCCGCGAGCAATAGTGGTGGTGGAGCCGCAGCCGGAGTCGATGCCAGTATGAACAAGGAGGCTGACAAGAGCGAAGACAAGCAAATTGTTCAAGCCAGTGATCTTGGGACAATCAGGGACGGTAAGCTGACGATCCGCATGAACGGTGGCGCCAACGAGCTGCTAATACCAGCTGATGCCTTGTCACTCCTGGGCGAAAGCTGGCTGGAAATCCAAAAAGGAGCAGCGACTATCCGTTTTCCTTCAATTGTGATCCAGTCGTTAACCGGATTGCTCAGTAAGGAAACGTTACAGGGCGCACAGATTTCCTTCAAGCTGAGTGTGGCAGGAGAGAAGGACACGGAAGCCCTGCTTGCTACAGCTCTGGGCAGTACGGAAGCTCTAATTAAAGCAGCAGCGCCAGTGCTCCAGCTCGATTTATCAATTATCTCCAAGGATGGAACGGTTAAGAAGTTAGCTTTGTTCGATAAGCCTGTTGAGGTTTCGTTACCCTATGAAGGCGGTTCTGACCTTAATGAACAGCTGCTCGGTGTGTACCATCTCAATGAACAAACGGGTCAATGGGAATATATAGGCGGATATATCGATACTGCTGCCAAGCAGATCAACGTACAGCTGGCTCATTTCAGCAAGTACACAGTTCTTGAATACAACAAGTCTTACTCTGATGTTCCGTCCAGCCATTGGGCAGCGAATGCCATACAGGTGCTTTCTGCCAGACATATCGTTAATGGCATTAATGATATAAACTTTGCGCCGCAAGCCTTCACAACCAGAGCTGAATTTACGACTCTGTTGGTTCGTACGCTTGGATTGAAGGCTTCAGGCCATGCGCCATTCCAGGATGTGTCTCCGGCAGATTGGTATGCGGAGGCAGTGACAGCAGCATACGAATCGAAGCTGATTGGAGGACGTACGGAGAAGAGCTTTGCACCTCAGGATCAGATAAGCCGAGAAGAAATGGCCGCAATGCTGGTAAGAGCTTACGAAGGCTCGGGAGTAACAAAGCCATCGACAGTTGATGTTTCCTTATCGGACCTTAACAGCGCATCGGGCTGGGCTCTTGGCTCCGTGCAGGCTGCGGCATCCATCGGTTTAATGAAGGGAAGAGGAGATAACCAGTTCCAGCCCAATCAGCTGGCGAATCGCGCAGAAACCGCACAAGCTGTATATAACCTGCAGCATCTGCTATCACGTTAATAACCAACCACACAGAAGCTACGAAACATCCCTTGCCAGCCATGGTGAGGGATGTTTGCATTTGCAGTGAATGATAGGGGAGAGCTTAATCAAGCCGCCTTTTAGCTTGTATTGATTTGGGTAAATATGGAAGTCGATTTGGATATGTTGCCTTTCACGAAATGGGTATAAACTGATAATTAATCGGGGCGGTTGGACTTATTATTAAACAATGTAAACGCTTTAATATTTAGTGTCCTGAAAAGGAGTGGTTAATTATTATGCAATCTACAACCGTGAAGCCTGCAGTCAGAGCCATGTCCACAGCCCGAAAAGATTATAGGATACGGCTCAGACAAATGCGCCATGATTATCAATTGTACGTCATCATTCTTTTGCCGGTTGCTTGGTTAATTCTTTTCCACTACGTGCCGATGCTTGGCCTTCAGCTGGCCTTCAAAAATTTCAGGATTACGGATGGCATATGGGGAAGTCCTTGGGCCGGTCTTGGATATTTTGAGAAGTTCTTTTATTCCTACCAGTTTACCAAAATTGTCGGGAATACGTTAATTATCAGCTTTTATGAGCTGCTTGCCGGATTTCCGCTTCCAATTGTACTGGCTCTGGCGCTCAATGCAACGCTCCGTACCAAATTCAAGCAAACCGTACAGTTTGTCACCTACATGCCCTTCTTTATTTCTACAGTCGTAATGGTTGGTATGATCCTGCAGTTCTTAAATCCGAGAGTAGGGATCGTGAACACGGGCATTGGCTTATTCGGCATGGACGCGATCAATTTCATGGGTGATCCGAATTGGTTCAAATCGATTTATGTGTGGTCAGGCATCTGGCAAACGACGGGCTGGGGAACGATCATTTATTTGGCGGCGTTATCGGGTATCAGTCCAGAAATCCATGAGGCTGCCACTATTGATGGAGCCACCCGGCTGCAGCGAATCCGGCATGTGGATATTCCTGGTATTTTGCCGACGATCGTGACGCTTTTGATCCTGCATGCCGGATCGATTATGGGCATCGGCTTTGAAAAAATTTATTTGATGCAAAATCCGTTGAACATTTCTTCCTCAGAGGTCATTTCCACTTATGTATATTCAGTCAGTCTAGCTTCCAGTGCCCCTAATTATTCTTATGCGACAGCTATCGGCCTATTTAACTCGGTCGTAAATATGATCATCATTTTAACCGTCAACCAGATTGCCAAAAAAGTAGGACAAACCAGCTTGTGGTAACCAAGGAGGCTGCACAATGAAATCCAATCGAGTAGGGCTAACGAATGCGGACAAAATATTTTATATGCTGAACGACTTCATCCTGTTGCTTGCGCTGCTGGTTGTGCTGTATCCGCTCATATATATTTTCAGCGCTTCCTTCAGTGACAGACTGGCTGTCGTGTCAGGCAAAGTGTTTTTATGGCCTGTCAATTTCTCTTTTGAAGGCTATACGGCAATACTGAAGGACCCGAGAATACTCCCTTCTTATGCAAACACGATATTGTATACGGTTGTAGGTACCAGCATCAATGTCGTCCTCACGATCATGGCTGCCTATCCTTTATCCCGAAGGACGATGATTGGCCGCAACCTCATTATGTATGCATTCGCTTTTACGATGATCTTTCAAGGCGGCTTGATTCCGAACTACCTGTTAATTAAACAGCTAGGGATGATCGATACGAGATGGGCCTTAATCATTCCGGGCGCACTTGCTGTCTGGAATATGATTATCGCCCGTACTTTTTTTCAATCGACGATCAGCCATGAGCTTTTTGAAGCCGCCTCCATGGACGGATGCTCGCACCTGAGATTTTTGTGGAGTATCGTGCTGCCTTTGTCCAAAGCGATTATCGCGGTGCTGGTGCTCTTTTATGGTGTGTCTCATTGGAATGCTTACTTTAACGCTTTTATTTACTTGAAGAGCAAGGAGCTTTTTCCGTTACAGATCATTCTGCGGGATATTCTGATTCAAAATGAGGTAGATCCTGCTTCGATCACAGATCCGGAATTGATGACCAAAAAGCAGGGGCTGGCCGATCTGCTCAAATATTCGATCATCATTGTAGCCAGCTTACCCGTGTGGCTTGTGTATCCGTTCGTGCAAAAGCATTTTGTTCAAGGCGTAATGATTGGATCCATCAAAGGATAAGTGGTTGTACATCGGCCCTGGAAGTGGTCCTCAGAGAGATTTAGATAAAAGGCCGATTTGATTGTATATAGATAAACAGGTTCGAAGGACACAAAAATCGAAGGGAGAATGTTTATGCGAGGAAAGTTATATAACCGTATGGCCATGGTCTTGTTGTGTATGGCAATCGTGTTAAGCGCATGCAGCTCAGAGAAACCGGCAGATACGGCAAAGAAAGAATCGACGGACACCAACTTATCGGCTGAAGGGGTACTGCCTATTTCCAAGGAAAAGGTCACGGTCACGATTACCGTCCCCTCGAGCCCATACGTCTTATCCTGGGAATATGGCAAAAATGAGCTGACTACATGGCTGGAGGATCAGACCAACGTTCATATCAAGTGGAATTTTTATCCGGCGGCTGATGCCAAAACCAAGCTGAATCTGGAGCTTTCGTCGGGTGGCGACCTCGGTGATCTGATCATGGGCAACTTTTCTCTGGACAATTCTTCGCTTGCCACCTATGGATCACAAGGCATTATTCGGAAAATGGAAGATCTGATAGACAAGCATGGTTCCAATATTAAAAAAATGTATACCGAATACCCCAATATCAAACAAGCTACCTCAGCACCTGATGGTCATATTTATGGACTCGCACAGGCGGGCATATGCTATAACTGCGACCGTGCTATGCGGTTCTGGGTCAATAAATCGTTTCTGAAAAGCCTGAATATGTCCGTGCCGACAACGACGGATGAGCTGTACCAATATTTGAAGGCTGCCAAGGAAAAGGACCCGAATGGCAATGGCAAAAAAGATGAAATCGGAATTGTCGGTTCAAAAACGAGCTGGTTCGCCAAGGCCGATCAATTTATTATGAACGCGTTCACCTATCAGGACGCCAATGGTCTGTATGTGAAGGATGACAAGGTCATCGCTGCGTATACGACACCTGCGTGGAGAGATGGCATTCGCTACCTGAACAAGCTCTCCAAGGAAGGCTTGATCGATCAGACCTCATTCACTAACGATGAGGCGCAGTTGAAGCAAATTGTCGAGCTGAACAACGGCAATAATGTGGCTGCGGTTCCGAGTGGCGGCCCTCATGCCTTTGCGGCTAATGATGCAACAAGATTAAATTATGAGATTGTGCCCCCGTTAAAAGGACCTGGCGGATTCCAAACCTCGTATTTCAATGAGTTTGGCGTTGTCGGTTCTTACCAATTCGCCATACCAGCCAATGGCAAGAATGCGGATGTTGTGATGAAATTGGTCGACTTTATGTATTCCAAGGAAGCCTATTTACGAAGCCGCTACGGGGTAGAGGGTGTTAATTGGGAAGTGCCGAAGGGTACGCTTGCGGCGAATGGAGAACCGGCCAAATTCAAGCTGGTAGGCAAGGATTTATGGGGGGAGCCGCAAAATGCGCACTGGTCAGGGGCGAACTCCACATGGCCTCCGTTCGGATCGGATTCAAGGGAAGTGCTCCCAGACGGCAAATTCGACCTGGAAAAGGTGCTGTACAATGCAGCCAAGTTGTACGACAAGACGGCTGGCAAGGTTTCGGTGCCGAAGTTTTTCTTTGAACCGAAGACGGCAACCCGATTTAATGAATTAAAGACGGAAATTTCTAAAAAGCTGGAAGCCGATATCGCGGATTTTATTGTAGGCAACCGTGACATTGAGAAGGATTGGGATAAGTTCCAGGCTGAGCTGAAGAACATGGGGAACGATGAATATATCTCCATCATGCAAAAGGAATACGATGCCAAATGGAAAGGAAGCAAGAAATAAGCAAAGCAGCTGAATCGAAAATCAAGGATCATAGGCAGCGGGGAAAGATTTCCTTTTCCCTGTTGATCATTTAAAAGGGGATGAGCTTATTGGTGCTACCATCGGATACAGCCATCAGCTCTACAGTACGTTCGATGAAAATCGGGATGCAGGGGGGCTTTTATCCCGTTCCCACGGAAGTGGGAGAGGAATGTTCCGCTGAGTGGCTGCTGCGCAGATCAGCAGAGCTCGGATGTACGGTGCTGCAGACTCGTCATCTTCCCAAAAACTTAGAGTTATTGAAGGCACTGGGAAAGCTGTCAGAGACACTGGGAATTGAACTGGAGACATCTGTTCCCGGCGTATTTCAATTGGCTGGCGTGAACGTAGATCAGGAGGCTAAATCCCAATTTCTGCAGGCTATTGATACTGCCAAGCTGCTGAACATGCCTGTCGTTCGAGCCGGTTATGGACGGTTGAAGATCACTAGCAGCCGTTTCAATCGGAGTGTGAACATCCACGATCATATCGAGTCTTTGCTCCCCTCATTACAGGAAGCGGCTGCCATCGCAAAGGATGCAGATATATTACTGGCTGTGGAAAATCATTGTGATTTTACCGGTCGCGAAATGGCCCGGCTGTTCGATAAGGTTGACTCCGCTCATGTCGGCGCTGCGCTGGATACGGCGAATGGGTTTACGGTATTTTGCGATCCGAATGAAGATATTGAAGCGCTGACACCCTATGCTTTTACTACGCACATGAAGGACATGGTTGTGGTCGATTCTCCGATAAGAGGCCATCTCCCGTTTACGGCATTCGGCTGTGCCTTTGGTGAAGGGCATGTCGATTTGCCCAGAGCGGTTCAGCTGTTGGCTGAGCGCAGCCCTCGTGCAGAAGGCTTGCATCTGATTATAGAGCCCGGCTGGATGAGGTGGGACCCGGAGCGAGATGTCAGTGTACAGGTAGCTGAATTTTATGCGCAAAGCGTAGCTTATTTGAAAGAGCTGCAAAATCAATCAGGGAGAGGGTAAGCAGATGAAAAGTGTTCTGGTAACAGGTGGAAGCGGTAGACTGGCACGGTATGTCATTGAGTATTTAGTGGAACGGGATTACCGGGTAACCGGCTTTGATTGTGCTGCACCGAATGCAGCTGATTATCCCAAGGGTGTGCAGTTTGTCAAAGGAGATTTGACAACTCTAGAGGATTGCATGCGGGCGATTTCCTTATCCGAAGCGGAAGCGATCATTCATCTGGCTGCGATTCCTTATGATACCGAGCTTCATCCAGGCCAGTCGCGAATTCAAAAGCTGCCGGAGGACGAGTGCATGAAGGTCAATACAATGGGAACGTATTACTTGATGGACGCCGCCCGCCGATTCAAGCATGTGAAGACCGTTGCGTTTGCCTCCTCCTACTATGCTCTGGGTATGGGACGAAGACTTAGCGGGACTCCTTTCCAGGTCGATTATTTGCCGATTGATGAGGACCATCCGAATCGACCTGAGGATTCGTACGCGTTGTCCAAGGTGTTCGGAGAAGAAATATTGCACGCCTATAGCAGAGCGTATGGGATTCGTGCGGTCGCTTTTCGTCTGCAGGGGATTGATTGGCCGTTTCGCAAGGATGACTACAAATATGGAATTACGCTGGAAGCACGGCCCGACCATGTCGGCGGCCCTGTAGGTACCACCTATCAATATGTCGATCCGCGTGATGCAGCGCAAGCTTTTACCTTAGCTATCGAGGCTGAGCATCTGGAGATGTTCGAGGTTTTTCATTTATTGACTGACAGCCGTCATGTAGAGGATACGAAGGATGTGGTCGCCAAGGTGTGGCCCGATCTGGTCGAAATGGCAACCGATTTGGAAGGGACGGAGGGACTCATTACAGCCCAAAAGCTGCGGAACAAGCTTGGCTACAAGCCGCAGTTTTCTTGGCGCAACCAATCGGATCAGGAATAGAGAGGATGGATGTTGAATGGACAAATTAGACAAAACTGATAAACAAATACGATTTGGACACACGGCTATTACTTGGGCCGATGAAGATATTGCAACGGCGGTTCCAGCCATTGCAGCTTGCGGTTACTGGGGGACGGAGACGTTTGGCTGGGTACTGGAGGAGTGGGAGGCAGCGAATCGAGATCTCTTGGAGGTTTTCGAGCGCAATCAGCTTCAACTGACGTCCCTGTACTGCCATTTGGATTTATTAAATCCGGATCATCGCGAGGCTGAAATCAATAAGGTGATGGAATGGGTAAAGCTGTATACAAAATATAACGGCCCTGCGGTTATTATCGGAGGTAAAATGCTGAATCGGCAGCAATTTTCTTTGACAGAGCATATCCCACAAGTGATCTCAACCCTCAATGAGTTGGCCGAGCGGATCACGGATCACGGATTGCTATGCTGTTTCCATCCGCACACAGGCACGCCTGTAGAAACCGAAGAGGAAATTAACCGTGTGATGGATGCTGTGGATGGACGTGTTGTCAGCTTTGCGCCTGATCTGGGTCAAATAGCCAAGGGCGGCTCTGATCCGCTGACTATCGTCAAAGCTTACCATGAACTGATTGGGATTGTTCACGTAAAGGATTATAGTGGAGGGCCTGTCGAACAGGATGCCGAAGGCAGGGAGGTCGATACAACCGGATTCCTGGGATACACCCCTCTTGGAGAAGGGACGGTGGACATCAAGGGTATTCTCGGATACTTGGAGGAGATCGGGTACAAGGGCTATGCTCATGTAGAATTAGATGGAAATCAGTGGAGCCAGACCCGTAAGGGTCGTCCGATGTATCCTTCTCTGGACGCTGTGCAAATAAGCAAAAAGTATTTGCAGCAGCTAGGTTATAATAACTTTAAAGCTTGAGCGAAGCGGCCAAATGATCCTGTAGCAGCGAAATGTTCACCTTTGAAATCGTGAATAATCGGAAATTTGGCCATACTTCGGCTGCGCAGCGGGACTTCTTCGCCGCAATTTGAGGTGAACAAACCGTACTATTAATCCATAAGGCGGTGAAGCAGCTTGGTGAATTCGGCAAGACCGCAAACGAGTGATTTTACATTGGAGGAATATTTCGCCAAGGATGTTCAAACCAACCTGCATTTATTCAGCATGCATGTACGCCATGTCAAAGGAACGTGGTTTTTTCCATCGCACGAGCACTTTCAATATGAGATCAATTACTTGATAGAAGGCTGTCAGGAATTTACAATAAATGGGAATTCATATACTCAACAGGCTGGTGATCTGCTGTTGATTCAGCCGGGTGAAGTTCACTTTAATCGTTCAGGCAACGAAAAGGAATTCACTTATTTTTGTTTGCATTTTCAGATCGATGATGGTCAACTGCTTCCAGTGCTTAACGGCTCTAATCAAACGTATTATCCTAGTGATTCGCCAATGACCAGCAAAGTGCTGCCCCACCTGAACCGACTGATCGAGTTTTCCAAAAAAAACGTTTCCTTGCAGGTAAGTGACCGTATGTTTATGCTTTCCGAGCTGTTTCAATTGTTTGGGACGATAGCCGATGAGCTGACTTCGGAGAAAGAAAGACAAATTGATCCGAAGATGAACGAGCAGCTAGCCTTTCTTATTGCCGAAAAAATCGAGAATCTCGTTAAAAATACGCATATACACGGTTCTGTCGATGAGGACAGAATAGGCATCGACGATATCGCGGCAGAGCTTGGCATCAGTCCCGCTTATTGCAACCGAATCTTCAAAAAACGATATCAGATCTCTCCGCGTCAATATTTATCCTCCTTAATGCTTCAAAAGGCCAAGCATCTGCTCATGCAAAAGGAGCTTTCCATTGATCATGTCGCTGAGCTGATCGGATATCGGGAGCTCGCTCATTTCAGTAGGCAGTTCAAACGTTGGACAGGAGCATCACCAGCCTGCTATAGAAAATCGATTACGGATTAGGCACATCTTGATACTTAATCGTCCTGTTTATATTGCGGTATTGAACCTGAGATCGTAGTATACTAATAAAAGGTTTAATAGCCGAAGTAAACGATGAATGGGATGAGCATAACGGTTATGAGTGAACTAGCAATGGAAACCCGGGAACAATCCAGCAAGCCGATAATGACAAAAGCACTTATTCTTTTAATGGCTGTGGCATGCGGATTGTCTGTAGCTAATTTGTATTATAATCAACCGCTGCTTGCTGATATAGGCCGTACCTTTCATGCAACGGCGAGGGAAGTCGGAAGCGTATCCATGTTAACGCAGATCGGTTACGCAGTAGGCATGTTTATATTCGTGCCCCTCGGAGATATGAAGGAGCGCCGCGGACTGATTGTGATGATCCTGCTTGCCGAGATGATTGCGCTTATCGGAGTGGCGACTTCTCAAACGATCCTATGGATTAATATCGCCAGCCTGGCCGTCGGTTTCACAGCCGTCACTACACAGATTATCATTCCGCTTGCTGCACATTTGGCTCCTCCCGCAGAGCGTGGCAAAGTGATCGGCACGGTTATGAGTGGACTGTTGATCGGTATTTTATTGGCAAGGACGGTCTCCGGTGTAATCGGCGGCTTTATGGGCTGGCGTTCCATGTACGGGATTGCCGCGGCTCTTATGTTAATTCTGGCGATTGTGCTATGGAAGGTGCTGCCCAAAGCCGAGCCGCAGGTTGCTATCACCTATCGGCAGCTAATGAAGTCGATTGCAGAGCTGATCCGGACACAGCCCGTCCTTCGCGAAGCCTCATTACTGGGGGCTTTATTGTTTGGCGGCTTTAGTGTGTTCTGGACGGCACTTGCCTTTTATGTAGAGGGGAGCCCTTATCATTATGGCAGTGAGATCGCGGGCTTGTTTGGATTGGTGGGCGTATTGGGAGCTGCTGTGGCTCCGGCGGCAGGCCGTTTAACCGACCGGTTCAGTGCGACGGGGATGGTAGGTATCTTTATTGGTTTGGCCTTATTATCCTACCTTTCCTTCTGGACAGTGGGCTCTCATCTGTGGGGTTTGATTTTGGGTGTGATTTTGCTTGATCTGGGTGTGCAAGGCTCTCAAATTTCCAATCAAGCGAGAATTTATGCTTTGGCTCCAGAGGCCAGAAGCCGGATTAATACTGTATTTATGGTGAGTACCTTTATTGGTGGATCCATAGGCTCGGCGCTTGGCAGCTATGCCTGGAGTATCGGAGAATGGAATGGGGTTTGTACCGCAGGAGGCTGCATGATTGGAGTTGGTGCTATGGTATGGGCTTTTCAGCGTATGAAGAAAAATCCCGTTAGACCTGCTTGATCCTCCGAAATTTCAAAGCTATGATAAGATGTATGTGTAAAATATGCGCAAAATTTGGGAGGCTAATCGATGAGAGAAACTTTTATGTTTGACGCGGTGGACAAATACCGTAACCGCCTGCTGCAGCTGGTGGATAAATGTCCAGCAGAGCAGCGTAATGTAGTCCCGACGGGATTTAACAATTCGATCTTATGGCAGATCGGTCATATTCTAACGATAACGGAAGGCCTTGTCTTTGGATTTTCCGGAGAAGCTGTCCAGATTCCTGCGGAGTACCGTGCCTTCTTCGGTAGTGGCACGAAGCCTGCCGATTGGACGGAGGAACCGCCGACGTGGGAAGCGATCATTGAGCAATTGAAGCAGCAGCCAATTCGGATACGCGAAGTTTTTGCAGGAAAATTGCAAGCTTCGGTTAAAGAAAACTTTGCCAAAGCTGACAATGTGGAAGAGATTCTATTGACCAATCTGCTTCATGAGAACAACCATGCGGGAATGATCCAAGCGATGCTCAAGGTGCTGGTGAAAGGGTAAGAGGACTACTAACATTCAAAATCACGAATTTGGCCTTGTCTAATATATTTGACAAGGCTATTGATCTCCTGTCGAACCCGTTTGGTGCCCGTTTCATGCAGCCACCAATTGTCAGCCCGGGTCACTTTATCATCTACACTGCATATGGTGTATTCGATCCAGTCCGGCATATAGGTCTGCAGCGTGAGCAGGCAGCGTCTCATATGATAATTGGTCGTGACGACAAGCAGTCTTTTGATCTTATGGAGTCCGATCGCCCGATCAAGCACGAATAACGCGGCCAGTACATTTTCCTTCGTATGCTTGGAGCGGGTTTCAATAATAATATCCTTTTCTAATACACCGGCCTGAATGGCACTGCTTTTCATCGTCTTGGCCTCAGGGGTGTCGAATACGCCACCTGTGAACAGGATTTTATTGGCGCGTCCCTGCTTGTACAGCTCGACGGCTTTGGGAACGCGGTAGGTGACGGCATTGCGGCTTCCGAATACGAAGATACAATCACCCTGTTTCCCGTCATCGTCCATATTAGCGTAGAGCAGCTTATGTATGTGTTCCTTGGTCAGATGATCCGTATGGATTTGCGAGACAAGCATGTCAGTCCCTCCTTTTATGAATTTTGTAAGCTTCTTTGATATGCCGAGGCTCCATTTTTTTATTACCCAGATTGCTTCTGTTTATCCACTCATACCGTATTTTTGTTGAAAAAAATGTAAAAACCGCTGGGACGTCACTGAATCATGTGCCGTAACAGCGGTTTTGGAAGTTTGGTGAATCAAAAGCGGAAGAGGCGAAAGTGTGCTGAAGTAAAGAGCGTTATGATTAACAGGGTTAATGATTAGCGTCGTACAGCACTTCGGTACATGAGTATCAGCAAATAGGGAGTTCCCAAGAGCGCTACAATGATTCCAGAAGGAATTTCCTTGGGAGCCAAAACCAATTTGCCAATCATATCGGCTCCGACGAGCAATAAGGCGCCTATCATCGCGGACAGTATAACAGAGTGACGATGATGTTGACCAGTAAACAAACGTACGGCATGAGGGGCAAGCAATCCGATAAAGCCTACAGTCCCTACACTGGCTACTGCAGCTGCGGCAAGCGCCACTCCAATCGCGGCTGTGATCAGTCGCGTACGCTGCAGCTTAAGGCCCAGACCCAACGATACCTGATCTCCAAATGCGAGTAGATCGACCCTGCGACCCAGCAGCCAGGCAAGCGGCAGCAAGATAATATTGGCAATTGTGAGGCCGATGAGGTCCTCCCAGCCTTTGGCATATGTGCTTCCTGCCAACCAGGCAATGGCTCCGGCGGCAGTAACCCCCGATTTGATGACAAGGAATTGAATAACGGCCGATCCTATCGCGGAGATAGCGATACCGACAAGCACGACAACAACCGGATTCAATCCTTTTTTCCAGGCAAGCACATATACCGCTGCGGCTGCGGCAAAAGCTCCAGCCAATGCAGCGACAGGAAGCCACGCTGCCGAAGCCTGCGGCCAGGCGACCAGCAGCAGCAGAGCGCCGCAGCCTGCACCAGCGGTAACGCCGACAATCGATGAATCGGCTAACGGATTGCGTAGTGCGCCTTGCATCATCACGCCGGCGACAGCGAGCGCTGCACCGGCCATGGCAGCAACAAGGATACGTGGCAGCCGCAGGTTAAAGACAATATTACGGGCAAGTTCCGTACCTCCGCCGCTCCAGATCGACCACACCTCTAAGAATGACAGCCTCATCGAGCCAGCCATCACACTGACTGTGATCAGCAGGACGAGTGCCACACTGACGGTCAGGACAAGCACACTATACGGAATCTTTCTATTCAGATTGCCGACGCTCATGGACGAAGAGCCTTCTGCCGACCGCTGCTCGCGGATACCCCGAATGGCGAGCCAGATGAGCCATGGCCCGCCAATCAATGCGGTCACTGCACCTGCCGGAAGCTCACCAAGCGTGCTGTGGAACATGCGGGCTACAGTGTCAGCGCCCACCAGTATGACAGCACCCCATAGGGCGCTTGCAGGCAGCAGCATACGATGGCGGCGCAGCCCGATCAATCGTACAAGATGCGGGGCTATTAGTCCGATAAAGCCAATCGGTCCCACTACGCTGACTGTCACACCTGCCAGCAGAACAGCAAGACCTAAAGCAGCAAACCGGGTAAAGGCGACGCTTTGACCGAGTGAAGCCGATGTTTCTTCATTCAGCTCCAGCAGGTCGAGTGGACGGGCAAACCATATAGCACCAGCTATACCGAGCGTGACCCATGGCCAAGCATAACGGACACCGACCCAGTCATTCTGTACAAGTGAGCCGGACCCCCAGACGAACAGGCCGGAGGTTTGGTTCTCATAAATGAGCTGCAGCGCGCTGGTGAACGAGGACAGCACGAGGGAAACAATCAGTCCCGCGAGTGCCATCCGTACCGGTGTGCTTCTGCGGCCTCCACCCATCAGATACGCCATAGCAGCCGCGCCGCAAGCGCCAATGAGCGCGAGCAGCAGCGGCATGCTAGCCTTTAGGCCCGGAAAATAAACGGCAGCCAATACGATAATGAAGTAGGCGCCTGCATTAAGTCCGAGTGTGGATGCCGAAGCGAGTGGATTGCGTGTTACAGTTTGCAGCAAAGCCCCGGCCACAGCCAGTGCGGCACCTGCAAGCATTCCGATACAGGCCCGGGGCATACGAAGACCGAGTACCAGGTGGTGGGAAGGGATATCCTGCGGATGCAGCAGCGCATCGATGACTGTTTGCATCGTGACGCTGGCTTCACCTTGGGTCAGACTGGCAAACAGGAGCACGATCAGCGCAAGAAAGCCGCCTCCGAATACAAGGACCGGCTTCCAGCCTACCGTGTTTGTCGATGTCAGAGGTGCGGCGATTTCACGGGTTGTCATTTCGCAATGGCCTTGGTCGCAAGCTGGACGAATACTTGAGCAGATAGCGGACCGCCAAATACCCACGTAGTTCCAGGCAGCATGTAAGAACGGTTTTCTTTTACAAAGTTGAGCCCTTTCCACACGGCGTTGTCCTTCAGCTGCTTCTCGAATACATTATCTTCCGGCTGAACAATGTATAGAAAGTTGGCGTTCTGTACAGAAGGCAGCAGTTCAACCGAGCCTGTTGTAAAACCGAAGCTTTCAAATTTACTCGATTTGAAAGCATTTTTCAAACCGGCCCGCTGCAAAATTTGTACAGCCATCGAATTGTCAGTGAACAACCGCAGCTGTGCCGCATTCTGGTTGCTGTAGGCTTGGGTTAATACGAACTCGGCGCCTTCCTTATTCGCTGCTTTCAGCTTTTCTTTGGAGTCAGCATACGTTTTTTGCAAATCGGCTAAAACTTTGTCGGCTTCACTTGTTTTACCGGTGAGGTCGGCGATTGTTTTGAAGGTCGTTTCCATCTCCGTATATTGATCACCTGCACCTTCAGCCGGATACGAGTCAAATACGATCGTGGGTGCGATTTTTTTTAGCTGTTCGTAATTTTGCTTGGCACGGTTGGCAGAGGTAATGATAAGGTCAGGTTTAAGACCGGCAATAGCCTCCAGATTCGATTCCTGTCGTGTTCCGACATCTACCGTTTCGGCAGCCAGCTGTGGCTGAATACTGAAATTCCTTTTATATCCGGCAATGTCGGCTACGCCTGTTGGCTGAACACCAAGTGCCAGCAGGTCCTCCGCATACACCCATTCCAGGGTTACGATACGCTTGGGTGTACCCTTAATTTCTACGGTACCCATCGCATGCTTGATCGTCTTGGTGGCAGCAGAGGCGGCAGGGGGCTGAGCGGTTGGAGCGGAAGCAGGTTCTCCCGGGTTTTGGACAGAGCCGCATGCTGAGATCAGAAATAGGAGGATTAAACTTAATATGGCTGTAACAGACTTGAACATATTTTGCACAATGACAACTCCTTATAGAGATTTAGGGACGTTGTTCAACAACGATCCACCACTATCATGATAATGATTATCAAGATCATTTAAACGATAATGATTATCAAGCGAATTGTCAAGAAAAAAAGCTATTTCTTACTCTTATAGGCTTCACCCCATTGCTTCATGAGCAGGATGATCGGTACGAGTGTACGTCCGAACTCGGTTAACGAGTATTCTACCTTTGGCGGTACTTGACGGTAGATTTCCCGGTGTACGATACCATCCTCCTCAAGCTCCCTGAGCTGTAAGGTAAGCATTCTTTGGGTTATGCCGGGGGATAGCTTACGGAATTCGTTGAACCGCTTGGTGCTGTCAATCAGATGGTAGAGCAGAACGCCTTTCCATTTGCCACCGATGACATCCAGTGTAAATTCGACCGGACATCCGTCTTCACATGCGGGTCCGTAGCCGCTTTTGCGATTTCTCATGATAGCTTCACTCTCCATAGTATACAGAATGTACCTATACAACATTAATGTGCGTACTTATGCAAAACGATTTTATCACATATAATGAGTGCATGGTAACATAAACGAAAGGGTTGAATGTGATGATTCAAATGAAAGCTGTTGGCTTACACCGATATTTACCTATTGCAGATAAGGAAAGTCTGCTGGATGTGTTGCTGGAAAAACCGACTGTGCAAGGGCGCGATCTGCTCGTACAGGTCAAAGCGATTTCCGTTAATCCCGTTGATGTGAAAGTGAGGGCACCGAAGGATCGTACAGAAGCATCACCACGCGTGCTCGGTTGGGATGCTGCCGGGGTAGTGGAGGCTGTTGGACCGGAGTGCACACTGTTTAAGCCCGGAGATGAAGTGTATTATGCGGGGAGTATTACCCGTCCTGGTGGCAACAGCGAATTTCATCTGGTTGATGAACGAATTGTGGGCCACAAGCCGAAGACGCTTGATTATGCTGAAGCGGCAGCCCTGCCATTAACGACGATTACGGCATGGGAAGGACTTTTCGATCGACTCGGTATCTCTCAACGTCCTGAACATAATGCCGGTCAAACGATTTTGATCATAGGTGCTGCCGGAGGTGTAGGCTCGATAGCAACGCAGATCGCAAAGGGAGTTGGACTAACGGTCATTGGCACAGCCTCACGTCCAGAATCGGTGGCATGGGTCAAAGAACACGGAGCCGATTATACGATCAACCATTATGAACCGTTTCTTCCGCAGCTTAAGGAGCTGGGCTTTGCAGGCGTCGACTATATTTTTTGTCTGAATCAAATGCAGCAGCATTGGAAGCAAATGTTAGATATCATTGTCCCACAGGGTAAAATCTGCTCAATCGTAGAGACCGACGAGCAGCTCGATCTGATGCCGCTGAAGAATAAAAGCGCGACCTTTGTCTGGGAATTTATGTTTACAAGAGCGATGTATGAGACGCCAGATATGATTGAGCAGCATCGGTTGTTGGATGCGGTTGCGGCCAAGGTTGATGCCGGAGAGCTCCGTACCACGTTGACAGAACGGCTTACGCCGATTAACGCGGCGAATCTGCGGAAGGCTCATGAGTTGGTGGAGTCTGGCCGTACGATTGGAAAAATCGTCCTGGAGCATTTTTAAGCAGATTGGTTATGGCGACATGGATGTTGGAACAGCAAAAAACGTCTAGCCCCGAGTAATAAGAGGTTAGACGTTTTTAGGTTGTTCACATGCAGGTGGTCAGTCATCCAAAGCATCACTACGCTGGAACAGCATCAGCGGCATTTTGAATACAAACGCGACGACGATGACAATTCCGATGATCATGCCAATAACGACAATCACACTGCTCAAGGATAAACCGCCGATTCCCGTAATGACGTTGGCAATATTGCAGCCAGGTGCGATCCGTGAGGATACACCCATCAACAGACCTCCGCCAATGGCAAAAGGAAGCCGTGACGCTCTCGGGATACGGAATTTGAAGCTGCCGCTTAGAAGAGATGCGACAAATGAGCCGATCACCAGAAAAATAATGAGTGTTTCTTCTGGACCAAGTCCAACCCGCGGAAAATCGGCAAACATCGCATTCAGGTACGTATTGTTAAATACAAAATCATTTCCCAACAGCTGCGCCAGTGCAACCGCTCCGATTCTCGTTTCAGGCCCGGTAATACTGACATTGGACATCAATGCGAATTGAATGGTAGCTACCACTCCGATCAGGAAAGCGACCAACCGAATATCCCAGTGGGACTGCTTCAGAGGGCTTACTTCCCAATCCGTCAAGGACGACTTGATGCCGCCAACAAAACCTTTCAGCCCGAAGCGATAAATCGCTATAGCCAACATAACCGCTACGATAACTACAGGAAGTAAATAATAGGGCAAAGGCCATGAGAACAGCGTATATCCGCCTTCTAGTACAGTAAGAGGTTTAAGCGCATCGCGCGCCCAAGGATCATAAATGAGTGCAAACAGCAGATTACCGGCAATGGCAAACAACAGCACGATCCAAAATTGGATATAGCCCATACCGCAGCGGTACAGCGTTCCCGAGCCGCAGCCGCCAGCAATCGTCATACCGATACCGAACAAAATGCCGCCGAGCAGGTTAGCGCCGCCAAGCGGTACAGTCCAGATGTCGGACACGCTTTTGATATCAAGGGTCAGCACGAGTCCCCAGCCAAGTAAAGCTGTTGCAATCAGTACAAGCACGCCATTCAGGATTCGGGTATCTTTGACGCTGATCCAGTCACGAATCGAGGCCACAAAGCAGAAGTCCGCCTTTTGCAGCAGAAACCCGTACAGAAATCCAAAGATAGCAGCCATTAAAAAGACATCCCAAGTATAAGCCATGATGTAAACCGTCCTAACCTTTAATAAATTAAGAAGCAAATCCGCATCAGGATTTGCTCATCGTGCAGCTTAAGCTTTTTTGATAAAAATGTGATAGTTACCGCCTTTTTTGGCGACACCGAGGAATTCTCCGTATTTATTCATTTTCACGGCCGCTGGAATGGTTTTGGTTGCAATCGAATGATCGGTAATTTCAACGACAATTTCACCAGACTTGGCTTTTTTCAAGCCAGCCAGCGCCAGATTTAAGGTATGAGGGCATACTTCGCCGATAGCATCGACAATATGATCCGGTTTGATTTCAAGTAGTTGCTGTTCGTTCAAGCTCATTATCCACGCTTCCTTTCCAATTGCTCAGGTTTGAAGTTCTCGATGATGTCCTCGGCAGGTCCAAACGCAATATCGTGTCCCTGCTGCTGCCAATTCAGCATGCCGCCCAAGTGGTTATGCACGCGTTCGAAGCCGTTATTACCAAAAAACTTGGCGACCTCATAGCTGCGGCGGCCGCTCCGGCAGACGAAGATATATTCTTTGCTCGGGTCCAAACGATCCATCAGGTCGGCAATCTCACCCATCGGAATTAATGGAAGCCCCTCAATATGACCTGCTTCGTATTCCTCTGGCTCACGAACATCGATGATGATGACAGAGCTGTTTGTATCGGATACAATATCCTGCAGCTCCTGTGAGCTAATGTGGGATACACCTTCAATAATTTGTGCCATGGAGTTGACTCCTTTCTATTTTACAACAGTTGTATCAGCGGCATTGCCCCATTCTGCAAACGCACCTTCATAAGGACGAATATCCGTGTAACCCAGCAGACGAAGCGTAAAGTAAGTGTGTGCTCCACGGATATTGGTTTGGCAATAAGGAATAACGGTTTTGCTCTTATCCTTGTCGACACCGGTTTGCTCGAATGCTTTAGTCAAATCCAGATAGCTTTTAAACACAGGTACGCCGTCCTTGGCGTTAGCATCGATAGCATCGCTCCACTCCCGATTGACAGCTTTATCGATGTGACCGCCTTTTTGGTTGCCGCGCAGGTCATCGCCGGAGAATTCCTTGGCAGAGCGTACATCAAGCAGCGTGCATTGTTGAATATCCAATGCTTTTAGTTGCTCCTTTGTAGTAATTAGCTTATCATTAGGTGCGGCTGCAAAATTACCCTTGGCAGGTGCAGCAGGGGTGTCGGTTGATACTTCCTTGGAGGCTGCAGCCCAAGCAGCATAACCACCATTTAGTATTTTAACATGATCCTTGTGTCCGTAATACTCCAATGCGTAAAAAACACGAGCAGCATTCAAGGAATTGCCTTCATCATAGATAAGAACAGTGGTATCGCTGCTTACACCGAGATTTTGAAATAGCTCAGTAAATTTATCTTTGGCTACAATGGTGTTATTCGCGGCATCTTTCAATAGACCGGAATTCAGCGATAATGCACCGGGAATATGTCCTTGCTCATAGCCTTTGGCACGAGCATCCAGTATTTTTACTTTAGCATCCTTCAGATGCTCCTCAGTCCATTTCACATCAGCTAACAGCTGTGCGTTCGGATACGGGTCTGTTGCCTTGATGGAAGCAGAGGCTGCAGCAGCTTCAGGCTTCGCGGCCGCGGTAGTTGCTGGTGTGCTGGCTGCTGGTTTGGCGGCATCCTTACTTCCGCATGCTGCGGATACAATGGCTAAAGCTAATAATGTAATCATAACGACCGGTTTTTTCATTTTTTAATTTCCCCCCATGATGAAATGAATTGTTGATTTTAAAGCTTTTCTTCCTGTATAATAGCACTAATTCCGATATAAATACAATGATTTATTTATGTATAAATTGTCCAAGTTGTGAGGAGAGCCTGCAATGATACACTCAAAAAAGATGATGATTATCGCTATTGCCATGTCGGTCTTATTAGGCGGCTGCGCGATGGAGACGAAGGAGGAGGCCGCACAGCGCCTGCAAACCAAACCCGGAGCTGGTGGTGAATCGGTAAATACCGAACAATCCTCTGCCGGCAAATTAACGAGCGTCCAATTTTATGTGCCCAGTGAAAAAACCAACAGCCTATCGGTGATCGATGTCGTATCGAGTAAGGTGGTCGGCAAGATTCCGCTTGCAGAGGCTCCGTCTACCGTTATTTTTTCTTCGACCATGCGGGAAGCCTATGCCGCGAATATGAACAGCAGCACAGTTTCCTTCATTAATACACAAACGCTGAAAGTGACCAAGGAAGTTCCGGTCGGACCGATGCCGCACGGCATGGTGCTGTCGCCTGATAATAAAATGCTGTATGTGGCAGCTGTTGCTGATCAATTTATTTATTTGGTCGATACGAAGGAAGGCAAGGAGGCCGGAACGATTGATTTGGGGGCAGGTGCCAAAACCAATTATCTCGTGCTCTTCGGTGACAAGCTGTATGTAAGCGATCATGAAAACCATAAAGTATATGTTGTCAATGTCAAAACCAAGCAGCTGCAGCAGACGATTCCGACCGGTAAAGTGCCGCGTGCGATCAAGGTCAGCGATGACGGGAAAAAGCTGTACGTTCCGAGCGCAGGCGATAATACGCTGGAGATTTACGATACTGCTGACGGCAAGCAGTTTAGTAAAATTAGCGTAGCCCCGGGTGCGACAGATGTTGTTGTTACGGAAGATGGTTTAACCGCTATTGTAACCAGTATGGAAGGCAATGCGGTCAGCTTTGTTGATTTGCCAAGCGGCAAGGTGATCAAATCGTTAACGGGCTTGTCCGGTGCCAGACATATCTCCTTTAATCGTCAGCAAAGCAAAGCGTATGTGACGCTGAGCGGCTCTGATGAGGTTGTCGTTATCGATACCGTCAAGCAGGAGGTCGTGGAGCATATTAAAGTCGGGGCGCAGCCGCACGGTATTCAGCTCAAAGCGCTGCCAGGTATCGGGGGAAGCTGTTAGTTATGAAGCGTAACTGGATCATTATGGGCGTTATCCTGATTATGGCTGGCTTTGCTGTGTATCAGGCAGTCCAAACCCAACAGAATAAGGCTGCTGTGCCGGAGGGAGTCGGTCCTCAGCCCGGTCTGGCTGCTCCAGCGCTGGAGCTTCCTGCTTTTGACGGACAGACTTACAAGGTGGGGGGCAAGCGGGATAAGCCCTTGCTGTTGAATTTCTGGGCCTCCTGGTGCACGCCCTGCCGTGATGAGGCTCCCGATTTAGCACGCTTGTATAACCAATATAAGGATCGTTTTGATGTGTACGCAGTGAATGTCACTGTACAGGATGAGATCGCCAATGCCCGGGATATGGTCAAGGAATTTGATTTTAAATTTCCGGTGCTGCTGGATTATCAGGGAAGAAGCATGGACGCCTACCAATATAAGGCGATTCCGACGAACTATCTGATTGACAAGGACGGAACCGTGTTGGAAGTGCTCCATGTCATTGAGCCGAAGTATTTGGAAAAAAGAATTATTGAGCTCAGTAAATAAATGATTGTAAAAGTGCTCGCCCCGTAGTGCAGCTAACGATCCAGTTGGCTTTATTACGGGGCTTGCTGCATTATGCGGAGCCTGCGGTCCACTGGGGGACTGGATTCCAATCCAACAACAGCTAATCCATTTCCAAAAAAAGAAGCCCAGCATAAACTATGCTGGGCGGCTGTTGTCTTCTCAAGGTTAAGAGGCAGCATTTTGTACCAGTGGTTAATTAATTTTGATGAGCTGGCTTTGAAGAACGGTATTTCCTTGCTGACTGGTATAAGGAGGAAGACTTCTTCCAAAACAGTTGGCGATAATTTTTTTGTGTTTATGAGATATAATCCGGATTTCGTAGAGATCGACAGTTTCATCTAAATCAGCATACATCACAGCCAAATTATTGCCTGCCAGGCGGTAGGGAAATACTACTGGAACGTTATCGCCGATAAGCACTGGAAGTAGTACAGGGTCGGAATAGGAGGACCAATCCAGTACTTCGACAGTAATACGGTGTGAATCGTCCTTGTCCACATTTGCAAGATTGATGACGGCAGTAATAGTTCCAGGCTCTCTGGTCAGCACACCGGTTGATAGAGTCACTTTGTCAGACATATGAATGCACTCCTTTCATAAGTAGATTTAAGTGCACTATACTCTATGATTTAAATTGATAGATGGGTACTGACAGTTTTACTAACTTTCAATAAATGGCCGATATGGAGAGGATCAGGCTCAGAACGTCTACAGCTTCTTGATCGTTTTCTCCAGTGTCTGCTTGCTTTCTCCGTCCCATACAGCATGGATTTCAAAGGTTCCTTCTTCGAAGAACAAAGGAAATCGCTCCTTGAACCACGGCTGCATCGGGAGATTCAAAGCCTCGCTGATCGGGACCCAGAGGAGCTCGCCTTCGGGCGGGTTGTGCAGCAGGGTACCCTCATAAGCCGTAGCCACATAGTTGAATACCATGTAACGGTAATTGGTTTGTGGCTCGACATGCTCAGCCATTCCTTTATAGACCAGCTTCGTAACGGTTAATCCGGTTTCCTCGAGCACCTCGCGAATAGCTCCATCAGTAGGACTTTCCGGAAAATCGATTTTGCCGCCAGGACCGATATAACCTGGAAATCCTTTTTCGCTTGGGCGATTTACCAGCAATACACGGTCTCCGTCCTGAACGAGGCACATCGTGTACATTCCATAAGTATAGGGCAGTGGTTCTATGTTGCTCATCGGATCGTTTCATCTCCATTGAATAGAAGCTCAAGGTGCAAGTAGCACCGGCCTCCGGATAATAAGTAATCTTGCTTCAGGATTCAGGGGCTATCATGCGAAAATCAAAAGGTGCATCCCGGTCGCAAATCAGCCTGCCATCGTTAACCGTAAGCTTCGCGACCTGAATCGAGGTCCGGCGATCCTGATAGGTACGTTCCGGCTGACCCGGTTTGCGTTCCGGATGAGTAAAATAAAAGATAAAGGCATGCTCGCCCTGGACCACGACATCGGCATGAAGGCCAATTGCCTGATCATCCTCACGCTGTCCAGGCTGATCAAGGATAAGCCCCTGGTTCACCCAGTCTATACCATTCTCTGATTGGTACACGCCTTGTCCCCGCCATTCATCGACTAGCATCCAATAGCTGCCGCCAAGGATAAATACGTTAGGTCCTTCATGACCGCGACCTGTAATCACGGGTCCGACTACCGTCCAATTGTACAAATCATCACTATCCGCAGTATAGGTGTGCGAATGATGGTCTTCATCCTTATACCACATCCGAAACTTGCCGTCTGGAAGCTTGTGCACACAGGCATCGATCACACGCTCCGAGCTTAATTGTAAGCGGGATTGGTAAGTCCACTTCAGTAAATCAGGGCTTGTATAATGAATGATATGGCGCGAGTGGCCTGCCCATTGCTGCGGGATTCCTTGAATATAGCTCACATACATATGATATTGATCTTCATGCCAGATGATTTCCGGAGCCCAGAATGTATTACGACCCCATTCCAGCTCAAGTCCGGTAAGTGTTCCCCGATACAGCCAGTTTTGTCCGCCATCTGCAGAGGAAGCCACCCCCAGATCGGTCCCATGCACCCACTGGACTCCAAGGCCTCCGGCTGTAGCTCTGCGGTTCGTATAAATCATCCACCATTCGGCAGCTTGACGGTTCCAAATCACGACCGGATCAGCCGCGCCATCATAGATCGGATCTCTGAATAAAGGTGCCTTGGGAGCAAACTCATTTATTGACATAGCCGATTTCGCCTCCGTTGTATGGAAATGAACTGTTCTTTCAGTTACTCTGATTTTCTTGCGATGAATCGTGGTATCTCTAGAAGTCCGATGAATAAGTCTCGCTGCGCGGCCAAATATCCTTCCGATCGCTGTTGAAATCGTGAAATTGGATGAGATTAAGCGGTTTATTCACGATTTCAAAGGCGAACGCTTACGCTTCTCCAGGATCATTTGGCCGCTGCGCTCGTTCTTCACCGGACTCTAGGAATATTTGATATACTAAACCTTTGATAGCATGAAAAGAAAGTTACCTTTTACCAGGATGGTGATTATATGCAGGATTGGAATCAGCTTCACCATTATATAGATGCAATCCAGCGGCTGCCTGCCGATAAGCCTTTAACGAAGCAGGATCTGCTTATTCCCGATTTTCTTCTTCACAGGGAAGGTGGGCTGGAGATGTATTATGCTCCTCATAACGAGTATATCAATCAAGCTGCGAAGCTGGTCATACTTGGCATTACTCCGGGTTGGACACAAATGGAGCTGGCATTCAGACAAGCCAAACAGGATGTGGATGCAGGGCTGTCGCTCGAACAAATCGCCTACAGGTCTAAACAAGCTGCGAGATTTGCCGGTACGATGAGGAAAAACCTGTGCAGCATGCTCGATCAGATTGAACTGGACACAGTGCTCGGACTTTCATCGTGCACGCGATTATTTGAAGATCAGGATGAATGGCTCCATACGTCGTCGGTTATTAAATATCCTGTTTTTTCACACGGACTTAATTATACAGGGCACAATCCACAGCTGGTAAAATCACAATTTTTATCGGCATATATGTGCAGCACCCTGAACAATGAACTGAAACAGCTCGCAAATCCACTCATCATACCGTTGGGGAAAATGGTGGAGGATGCTTTGAATCTCCTCGTCTCACAAGGAGTCATCGAGCGTCAGAGCTGCTTGTCCGGTTTTCCTCACCCATCTGGAGCAAACGGACACCGGCTTCAACAATTGAAGACAAACTTGCCTTTATTGAAAAAGCAGGTTATCCAGTTCTTTAGTTAACTGCACCGCGTAGTTTGAGAGTAATAAGCTCAATGGCTTCCTCGCTGGTGAGTACAAGCACTTCTGCCTCGCCACGTTCCTTCCATTCGATCAATCCTTCGCCAGCCTTTTTGCCAACAACGATACGTATAGGAATGCCGATCAGGTCGGCATCCTTAAGCTTGACGCCAGGTCTTTCCTCGCGGTCATCCAGCAGTACGTCGGCACCAAGCTGGCCAAGCTGCGCATACAGGCTCTCGGCCAGCTGCATCTGGGTCATATCCTGCACCGAAACGGGCACGATATGGACATGAAAGGGAGAGATGGAGAACGGCCATACGATACCAAACGCATCATGAGACTGCTCCACCACAGCTGACAGCAGCCGTGAGATACCGATTCCATAGCAGCCCATCAGGATAGGCTGTTCCTTACCTTCAGCATCAACGAAGCTTGCTTTCAGCGGCTCGCTGTATTTGGTACCGAGCTTGAAAATATGACCAATCTCAATGCCGCGAGTCAGCTTTAAGGAGCTTTCGCAATGTATACAGAGGTCACCTTCCTCTACGTTGCGCAGATCCGCTGTATGCTCCAGAGTGAAATCCCGCCCTGGCCGTACATGACGTAGATGGAAGCCTGTGAGATTGGCTCCGGTAATCGCCGAGTCCATGCGAGCAGCTTCCTGGTCCACATATAGGGCAATGGACAGCTGCATGGGTCCAATATAACCAGAGGGCGCCCCGGTGGCGCGGGCAACTGTATCGGCGTCGGCAAGCTCAAGACTATCGGCATTCAGGAAGTTTTTGAGCTTCGTTTCATTAACCTCGTGATCGCCGCGGACACACACGGCTACTGGTTGGCCATCGGCTATATAAATCAAGGTTTTGATCAGTTGATCAGCCGACACGTTCAGAAAATGTACAAGCTGGTCAATTGTCTTCATATGGGGAGTTGCGATCCTTTCGATATCCAAGCGATCCAAATGATTTAACGGATCTGAACCATTGAAGCCTTCAGCAGGCATCCGTGATACGGCTCGCTCCAGATTAGCGGCATACCCACAGCTCTCACAAGTTACGATCGTGTCTTCGCCAATATCTGTTAATGCCATAAATTCGTGGGTGCCGCCCTCGCCGCCGATGGCTCCAGCATCCGCTTCAACTGCACGGAATTTCAGACCACACCGATCAAATATGCGGTGGTAGGCGCTGTACATAGCTTGATAAGCTTGATCGACACCTTCCCAGCTTGTATCAAACGAGTAGGCATCCTTCATCACAAATTCCCTTCCGCGCAGCAGTCCGAACCGTGGACGCCGTTCATCCCGGAATTTACTCTGAATTTGATACACAATCACAGGAAGCTTGCGATAGGAATTGATTTCATCGCGAATCAGCGATGTGACAACTTCCTCGTGAGTCGGTCCAAGGGTGAACTCTCGGGAATTGCGGTCTTGAAAACGGATCAACTCTGGTCCATACACCGAGTGTCGTCCTGATTCGTGCCATAGCTCTGCAGGCTGCATAGCAGGCATTAAGATTTCCTGGGCTTGGGTATGATCCATTTCTTCCCGGACTATAGCTTCGAGCTTGCGTAGAACCTTTCGACCTAAAGGCAGGTAGGTATAGATGCCGGCAGCCAGTTGGCGAATAAAGCCTGCCCGCAGCAGCAATTGGTGACTGGCGGCCTCTGCATCGGATGGGGTTTCTCGTAGTGTAGGAATTAATGCGTGTCGTTGTCTCATGATCAAGCTCCTCCTCCAAATCAAATAACCGCATTCGTTAGGGACGAATGCGGTTTCGTGGTACCACCCTATAGTTAACCACCGTTTGACAACGGCAGTCCTTAAACGGAATAACGGGTTTCCCCGGCGACGGATTTCCCCATCGCGGCTGCAAGGTGGGAGGGTTGAACGATGATTGGGGCGCCTTGCAGCCGAGTGCACCCTCTCTGAGCAATCATACCGTTAACCGTATGTCCTTGGTTAAAGCCTGTAGCTTAATGAATATACTATCAATTTACCGTACACGAACGCATTTAGCAATAGCAGCCATTTAGCGATAATGGATGGGTTTGGGTGCCTCCACTTGAGTCAGCTATATACAGCTGAGAAGAAGCCGTCACATCAGCAGCAGCAGCAGCTACGGAAATGACGGCTCCTTTATGGCAATAATGATAGAAAATGATGTCAGGATGCAGCTGATTTTATAACTCCAGCAAGCTTTGAATAAGCAGAACGGGCAGGGCAGCAATGGCAATAAAGCTATAGAAAAAACCAATCAGAAAATGTTTAACGTGACTCATGGCGATCCCTCCATTTGTTGGTATGTGCTTCATTATACGCCGCCTGCCGAAGAGAAAGCTTAAGCTAAGCTTAGAATCTTATTAAATTTTCAGAATATTTTGCTAATAGTCTGTCCGGTTACAGTTCATCCCAAAATTATTCATCATTGGGTGACAATACTTGATGTTGCAGTGTTTTTTGAAAGCCAGTTCAAAAACTGTCACTTACATGCAGTCGAAGATCGCACTACAATTAAGCTGCAAACGACCCATATGAGCCGAATTGGCTCGGCAATCGGGATCGTCACGAAAAGATATTGAGCAGATATAGGGAGGTTTATGAACATGAAGGTTTTATCTTGTAAAGCAGTCAGCTCGTCCCTGCTAATGGCACTTTCTTTAGGTGTGATCGCAGGGTGCGGCGGCGACAATCCACAACCACAAGCAGCAGGAAGCGAACCTAAGGCTCCTACTGATCTTAAGGTTCAATTCATGGTCCCATCGTACGCCGATGTTCCAAACATGAATGATGAGTACTGGTCCAAATTTCAAAAGGAAAGCAAATCTCAGTTGGAGGTAGAATGGATTCCTTCCGGTGACTATGATACCAAGTTCGATCTGGTGCTTGCTTCCGGTAACATTCCGGAGGTTCTTGTAGCGGGCAACATTACACGTCCGACCTTGCAAAACGCAGTTAAGCAAGGTGCATTTTGGGATTTGGCACCATTTCTTGGGGACTTCAGCAAATATCCAAATTTGAAGAATAACAGCTACAAGGAAGTATGGAACTATATGAAGTCCGAAGGCGGCATTTATGGTGTGCCGAGAAATCGTCCGCAAATCGACATCAGCTTAAAAATGCGTAAGGACTGGCTTGATAAATTCAAATTGCCAGTGCCAACTACATTGGATGAATACACCGCCGCATTAAAAACGATAGTCAACGGCGATCCTGACGGCAACGGGAAAAAGGACACAATTGGTCTCATCGGGCAAGGGTTTTTGCTTGCTGATGGTGATGGCAGCTTCCTGTCTGCCTTTGGTGGTCTGGACCCGGTGTACGACAAGGAAGGCGGTCTGATTAATAAAAATTTAACTGCGAATTATACGGATATGATCACCTACTTCCGTCAATTGTATACAGATGGCATTTTGGCTAAGGATTTCTCGGCTATCAAGCAAACACAGGCAGAAGAAATGTATACGACCGGACGCGCGGCTTCATATGCCAGGAATGTTTGGCGGGACTTCACCTTTGAGCAAGGGATCAAGAAAGTACAGCCGGAAGGTGAAATCATTTCATTGCCACCTATGAAAGGTCCAGGAGGGGTCAGTGTTCAGTTATCCGTACCTTTCTCCGGCGCCTTCTATATTTCCAAAAAAGTGCCTGAAGAGAAAGTGAAGCAAATTCTCGATTTCTTCGAGAGAACAACAACGATGGAGCAAACAGACTATAACTACTATGGTATTGAGGGCGTACATTATACGATGGTCGAGGGCCAGCAACAGCTGACCGATCTTGGTAAGAAGCAGGTAACGGCTAACGGGACAGGCGCAATCTTCCCGCTTGCTTACAACAATAAGATGAAAGTTATTAATCCGGCGGCCCCGAAAGTGTACAACGACGCCAAAGCGGCATCTGTAGAATCGTACAGCAAGGTCGGCAAAATTGATTTCTTCTCGATTATCAATTCCAATACGTGGATATCGATCTGGCCGAAATACAATAGCGAATGGCAATCGATGGTCGTGAAAGCTATCGTCGGACAAATCTCCATGGACGAGTATAAAGCCTATGTGGACAAGCTGAACAACAGCGCGGAGTTCAAGAAGGCGTATCAGGAATTTGCCAAGGAATACAAGGAAAAGATCGGCAGCTAGAACAGCATCTATGGGAATCTTCTGCTGGCACTTGATGTATTGTGCTTCACTCCCTATCATTAAAGCCAGCACACAGCTCATACTTAAGATGTTGAGCTCTAGAAATGGGAGGACTTATGGCGAACTGGAGCAAGTTATTTTTGAAATACCTGGGAATCGAGCGACTGACTAACCCCAATAAATATTTATACAAGCTGATCTGGCTCGGCTGCATATCCGTATGTGTTCCGGTTATTTTGGCAAGCACGGTCTATTACCAGCTTTCGATGAATCGGATGGAGACCTTTATTCAGACCGAAAGTGATTCGTCCTTGACCATTCTGAAGGACCGTGCTGAAAGGGTGTTACAAGAAATCGAGCAGGATTCGCTCCAGCTAGCCAAGGATCCCATGTTACAGGAAGCCTACACAGGCTCATCTAGTGATAGTACCATCTGGAATATCGAAATCTTGAAAAAAATTGCGTTGGTTAAAAACTCGAATAGCTTTATTAATGAAATCTTTTTATATAACAGCCCAGGCAGCGTGATTCTATCGAACGAATATGGCCCCATTCCGAAGGAAGAGTATAAATATAAGGAAGATATCGACCGATTGCTGGCAAGCAAGTATTTGACTCAATGGTCCCCGCTCAGCAAAAGGGAAGGATATATTACCTTTGCCAGATTACTTCCGTTAATTGGAAATGGTGGACCCGAGGGCTTACTCGGCTTTGAGATCGAGACGTCGGCGCTCAGCAAGTTTTTAGAGACCGATACGGTCATTGTGACCAGTGCCCATGAGCTGATCATCGTCAAATTGCACGATCCCTTTGGTTTGGACAGGAAATCCGATGCTGAGCTGTTGCAGCAGACCGGCAGCTTAAAGGGTATAGAAATGATTCAAGCCTCGGACAAAAACTCCGGTCGGTTTGTGGCCGAAGGTATTGACGGTAAGCCGGCGCAGTATAGTTATGTGAAAAACGTGTTTGCCAGAACCTATGTTTCCGTCATACCGGAGCAAGCGATTACGGATCAATTGGACTGGATTCGCAGGATCATGGTGCTCATTCTTGTGCTCTTTGTGGGGGTTGGGGTCCTGCTGACTTACTTCACCTCCAAACGGGCTTATAACCCTATAGAGCAATTGATTAATCAAAGCCGTTCGCTCCGTGTAGACGGAATTCAGGATAAGGAAAATGAGCTGGATATCATTAAGGAATCTCTGGATTATTTGAGCAAGGAAACGAAAAAGCTTGGTGCCTATATGGACAAAATGGAGCCTTCTTTACGGGAAAAGTTTCTTTTTCAACTATTGAGCGGCGATTATACGAGAAATGAAACGCTGATTCAGGATTGCAAAACGTATGGGATTGAAGTGACCTCGACGAATGTCGTGCTGATTGTTGAAGCCGAAAACATATACAAAGAGAAGCGGTTTTTACCTGAGGAAAAAGGGATCGTGGCCTTTTCGTTGGCGAATGTGATGCAGGAGATACTGCGCAGTCATACGCTGCAAGGCTATGTGATTCCTTACCAGGGGAGAGGGGCGGCAATTCTGCAATTCAAGCCCGATATGGTGCAGCAAGCGATGCTGGATCTCACTAGAGAATATGCCGCAGCCATCTCCGCAGCCTTCCACAACTATTTATCGTTTGAGGTGACCGTCGGTATTGGACGATTGTATGCGCATGTGGCTGACGTTCCAGTGTCCTACAAGGAAGCAGAAACCGCACTGCAATATCGGATATTCCGGGACTCGGAAACGATATTATTTATTGAAGATGTGGAGCCTGTGAAGAAGCAGGCCTTGATCAAATACCCTCGTGAGCAGGAGGCAGCTGTTGTGGCTGCACTCGAACAGGAGGATATTCCATTCGCTACTCAAAATTTCAAACGATTCACGGAGATTCTGCAAAGCTCCCAATCTTATGTATTTATTTATCAGAGCTACCATGTACTGCTCTCTTCATTGATCGTCTCTTTGGAAAAGCAGGGTGCCAATGCCGTAGACGTTATGGAGCACAATTTGTTTGGACAGCTGGGCGACAAACAGACCTCTCAGGAAATTTGTGAATGGTTTGAGGATACACTGTTCCCACTGTACCTATGGTTGACACGGAACGATCGGGAGTCAGCCGGTGAGTCGATTATTCAAACAATTTGCACCTATATTAGTGAAAACTGCGGGAATGATTTGTCACTGGTGCAGTGTGCGGAAATTGTCGGAGTGAGTCCGTCCTACCTGAGTCGACTGTTCAAAAAAAGCATGGGCAAAAACTTTCTGGAGTATGTCGTGGAAAGCAAAATCGATGAGGCCAAACGGCTTCTAAGGGATACGGATCAGGGACTCGGCGAGATTGCCACAGCGATTGGATATTCGGAACGAAACTTTATCCGGATTTTTCAGCGGCATGTCCAGATCACGCCAGGCGGCTACAGATCAAACCACCGTTAGATTCGAATCAAGATGGAGGCCAAGTGATGAAGATTAAAAGTATAGAAACCTTTACGACCCGAAATTTAGTCTTCGTTCGTGTCACATCCGAGGACGGCTTACAGGGATATGGACAAATTGCCCCCTACCATGCCAATATATCAGCGCTCGTGCTGCATCAGCAAATTGCTCCTCATGCGCTCGGAGCCGACTGTGATGCAATCGAGGCTTTGACTGCGGCCTGCATCTGGGAAGAGCACAAATTTCCAGGTTCTTATATATGCAGGGCGGTTGGCGGACTGGATACGGCATTATGGGATTTGAAGGGGAAACGATTAGGAAAAAGCGTATGTGAGCTGGTGGGCGGAAAACCGCGTCAGGTAGAGGTATACGGCTCCAGTATGAAGCGGGACATTTCCCCAGAAGACGAGGCCGAGCGGATCAAGCGTCTTCAGGATACGTATGGGTACGGTGCTTTTAAAATCCGCATCGCCAGCAATTTCGGTAATGACGTGGATGTCTATCCGGGTCGTTCGGAGCAGGTGGTGAAGGCGGTTAGAAAAGCCATTGGCGATAAGACGCCACTGTATGTCGATGCCAACAGCGGCTTAACGCCGCGCAAAGCAATTGAAACCGGACGTATGCTGGCGCAATATGGCGTATGTCATTTTGAAGAGCCTTGTCCGTATACGGAGCTGGAATGGACCAAGCAGGTGGCAGACGCTCTCGATATTCCCGTCACTGGCGGTGAGCAGGATACCGATCTGGCGCAGTTCAGGCGCATGATCAACATGCGTGCGGTTGATATCGTCCAGCCGGATATATGCTATGTGGGCGGCTTCAGCCGTGCGCTGGAGGTAGCCAAAATGGCCGCGGCAGTGGGGATGACCTGCACACCACATGCTGCCAACCTGTCGATGCTTACGATATTTACCCTTCATATGGTCGCGGCTATTCCGAATGCGGGGACACACATGGAATATACGATCGAGCAGGACGCATGGACGAACAACCTTTTTATGGAGCCCTTGGTGGTGCGTGACGGTAAAGTGCAGGTTCCCGAAGGAGCAGGCTGGGGTGTGACGGTTAGACCGGAGTGGCTCGCTAATGCGGACTATCAGATCAGTGAATAAGGCGATATGAGCATCATCTATAACACGAAAATATCTTCTTCAAAGGCATCATTCAGAGGCTTTTAAAATAATGAGGTGACTTTATGCAAACGGCTGTTATCAAGAAGCAAACCAAACAACAATCACGGCGTAGTTTGTGGTCAACGATGGTACAGCAAAAATGGATGTATGTACTGGCAATGCCGGGAATCCTGTACTTTATTTTGTTTAAATTCGCGCCCCTGTGGGGCTTGTTGATCGCCTTTAAGGAATACAACCCGTATAAAGGGCTATGGGGCAGCTCATGGATCGGCTTGACCAATTTTACAGAAATGTTTGCCAGTCAAACCTTTTATATCATGCTGCGAAATACGTTTGCGATTAATATTTTTGGTATTATATTTATGTTCCCCGTACCTATTTTGCTGGCATTGATGCTTAATGAGGTCCGACATGAGGTATTTAAGCGCATTAATCAATCGATCGTATATTTGCCGCATTTTCTGTCCTGGGTCGTTGTAGCCAGTATGACCTTTTTCATGCTCTCCACAGATGTGGGGATTGTCAATAAAATGATATCCAGCTTGGGTTTTGAGACGGTATCCTTTTTATCGACCCCGAACTACTATTGGGGACTGATTACCCTGCAAAGCATGTGGAAGGAGGTCGGCTGGGGAACGATCATCTTTTTAGCCGCGATGGCTGGCGTTGATCCTCAGCAGTACGAGGCCGCAGTTATAGATGGGGCATCACGCTTCAAGCAAATCTGGCATGTCACCCTGCCGGCGATTCGTCCGACCATTATTATTTTATTGATTTTGCGGCTCGGCCATATGGCGGATGTCGGATTTGAACAGCTGCTGCTCATGAACAACCCGCTGGTTACTTCGGTGTCCCAGGTGTTTGATACGTATGCTTACACCATCGGAATTCTCGGAGGAAAAATCAGTGTAGGTGTGACCGTAGGCATGTTCAAGGGCGTTGTGGGCTTGGTTCTCGTTATGCTGTCCAACTATGTTGTCAAGAAAATGGGACAAGAGGGCATCTACTAGAGGTTGTTTAACACGTACAATAAAGGAGGTACACCCCGTGAGTTTCGTAGCGACTAAAAAATTAACGCTTTTTGACTATATAAATTACTCGCTGCTGGGCGTGATTTCGTTAGCCTGCATCTTTCCGTTTATTTATGTGTTCAGCGTATCCTTCACAGACCCCGAGGTCTATGTGCCGCTGCAATTTTATTTATTACCGGAAAAGTGGTCATTGTCGGCGTACAAGTATATTTTGTCGACCAACAGCTTTATCAACGCTTTAAAAAGTACGGTATTCGTAACGGGCATCGGAACAGTGCTGAGTATCATCATTTCGTTCACGTTTGCCTATGTGCTGACCAAGAAAGTTGTTCCTGGACGGCGGTTTATGCTCAGCGCGGTTATTTTTACACTGGTATTCAATGCCGGTATTTTGCCTAATTACCTGCTGATCAAGGAGCTTGGGCTGTTGAATTCCTATTGGTCGCTGATCCTGTCAGGTTTAACCAACGCATGGAGCCTGATCGTTATCAAAAGCTTCCTCGAATCGCTGCCTCCGGAGCTTGAGGATGCAGCCCATATCGACGGATGCTCCGATATCGGTGTATTTTGGCGGATTGTTATTCCTTTGTCCATGCCGGCCATCGCTGCCTTTACGTTGTTTTTCGCGGTGTCGTACTGGAATACGTATTTTAATGCGTTGATCTATTTGACCGATGCCAAAAAATGGACACTTCAGGTGCTGGTCAAATCACTTGTTATCGATTCGGATTCGAATGGGGTAGGCGCAGCTGGCGGGGGTGGAGACGATCGGGTCATTCCTCAGGAAACGATACGAATGGCCTCTATTGTACTCGCAATTGTGCCAATTCTCATCGTATACCCGTTTTTGCAGAAGCATTTTGCCAAGGGTGTCATGCTCGGATCGGTTAAAGGATAACCATGTAACACTTGACTTGTTCCACAAGGTTTAGCTATGATAAACATGGTTTACCTTGAGGACAGGAGAATGAACATATGGATCTTGGGAACAAAATTATGAAAATCCGAAAAGAGCAGAACCGCAATTTGACCGAGATTGCCAACATATGCGGCTTTTCCAAAAGTCTCTTGTCGAAGATTGAAAACGGGAAAACGGTTCCTCCTATTGCCACTTTAATCAAAATAGCCGATGCTCTGGGAACCAAGGTTTCTTTTTTACTTGATGATCAAGTGCAGTCCGGTACGATTTATACAACATTGGAAACGAGCGAATCAAAGCTTGTCAAGACAGAGAAGGGCTACTCCTTCTTTGCCTTTGCTGTTGAACGTGGTGAAAAGCTGATGCAGCCTTTTCTTTTTGTTTCACGTAAGGACGAGCACGACAGTAAAAATGTATATAGCCATAATGGCGAGGAATTTATTTTTATTCTGGAAGGCGAAATGCGCTATAAGGTTGGCAATGTTGAGTATACGTTAAAGCCTGGCGACAGTCTGTACTTCGATTCGGTTGAAAAACATATGCTGTGCCCCATCACAGATGAAGTGAAGTATATAGGCGTATTCACACAGTCCAAAGCCAACAGTGGACTACCTGACGCACCATCGTAGAGAAGCTTGTCCAACTTATTTAATCCAAAGCTTGAGGTACATCCTCAGGCTTTTTTGTCATGTTATCGATAATTTCCATCTCAAGGAATATGGACAAGATGACGGGTAACTATTTGTCATTTTTTTGAAAGAAAGCGATTGCATTATTCATAATGATGGTGTAAAATAAATCTTGTTCAACATAGTTGAATTAAATACAACTTAGTTAATCTTAAATAAACTTTGTTGAAAATGAACTTGTCGTGTATCTCGTTGTCGAATCAGTGTGCTGGGTCAACCAATAATTTCAAGAGGTGGAGTGGGACGATGAAAAAGTACAAAGTAGGTATTGTGGGTGCTGGCGGCGTCACGGAATTGCATTTTGTAGGGTATAAGGAGCATCCCGAGCGAATTGAGATCGTAGCCTTATGCGATCCGAATCCCGAAGCCTTGCATGCCAAAGCGGATAAATATGGAGTGCCTCAACGCTTTACCGATCTGCACGATTTTATACAAAATAGCGGTATCGACGTGGCAGTCGTGTGTACACCTACCTCCATCCGGAAGCAAATTGTACTGCCGTTGATTGAGGCTGGTCTTCCTGTATTTGTTGAAAAGCCGTTCTCCGATACGTTGGAGGAAGCGACCGAGATTACTGAACAAGCGAGACAGAAGGGCGTACCGATATCGATCAATCAGAACTTCAGACGCCATTATCCGTTTGAGCTCGTCAAGAACAAGGTGGCGGACGGTGTAATTGGTCAAATTACGTCGATTGTGTTCACGAATATTTTCTTTAGACAGGACGTAGGTTGGCGTCAGGAATGCGAACGTAATGCAATGTCTGTGATGGGGATACATTGGTTTGACGGGTTCCGGCAAATATTGGGCTGCGATGCCGTATCAGTCGTTTGTCAGAATCGTTCCTCCTCCGCCATTCAATGTACAGGTGAGACCGATGCAACCGTTCAGGTCGTTTTTGAGAACAACGTCGTGGCTACTTATGTACAGAGCTTTTCTTCCACCTTTAACAGAACCGAGATGATCGTGATTGGTGAGACGGGAACAATCGTAACCGGCTATAACCGTGCCGATCTTTACCGTAAAGGCGAGAAGACGCCTGCTGAGACCTGGGAAAACAATCTATCCAGAGAAATCGCTACATACGAGGGCCTGAATCACCTGCTGACCTCACTGGAAACGGGCGTTGAAGCGCCTAACAGCTCGAAGGACAATCTCAAAACGATTTCCATATTGGACGCAGCCTATGTATCGGCCAATGAGCAGCGCATCGTTCAATTAAAGCACGGGATTCTGGTGTAAGCGTGCAGCCTGTTCGATATCTTGACCATAATGATGGAAGTGGAAGGTAGTGAATATGGAAACACAATCATCTGCGATGCAATCGTCCATCACCAGTGAGAAGAAAAAAGTGCGGCGGCCACTTGTGTCCGATATCCGGCGTGATAAATATTTGTATATGTTGATTTTACCCGGCGTTATCTTTTTCATCATATTTAAGTACTTTCCGATGTGGGGAATCGTGATTGCCTTTCAGGAATATTCCCCATACGCAGGCGTTTGGAATAGCGATTGGGTTGGACTGGAGCACTTTATTCGTTTTTTTTCTAATCCCGATTTCATACTGTTGTTCCGTAATACGATGGTCATCAGTTTTTTAAACCTGGTGTTTTTCTTCCCACTGCCTATTGTCTTATCATTATTGCTGAACGAAGTAAATAACAAATTTTTTAAAAGTGTCATTCAATCGATTGTTTACCTTCCACATTTTCTGTCATGGGTCATTATCGTGGGGATCTCGTTTTTACTTTTGTCCCAGTCTTCGGGCATTGTCAATATGATGATGAGCTCAATTGGACTGCCCAAGTATGATTTCCTGACGAATACCGATACCTTTTGGGGAATGCTCGTGCTGCAAAACATCTGGAAAGAAACCGGTTGGGGTACGATTATCATTTTGGCGGCGATTACAGCCGTTGACCCGCAATTATACGAAGCAGCCAAAATAGACGGGGCCAATCGATGGCTGCAGGCTTGGCATGTAACGCTGCCTGGAATCCGGAGTGTTGTTCTGGTCCTGCTCATACTGAGGCTTGGGCATATTATGGATGTCGGGTTCGAGCAAGTATTTCTGATGAGTAATGGTGCTGTCGCCCAATATGCAGATGTTTTTGAAACGTATGTGTACCGGAATGGTATCCAAAGTGGACAATTCAGCTACAGTACAGCGGTAGGCTTGTTCAAATCCTTGGTAGGTCTTGTTCTCGTTATCGTGGCCAACAAGCTGGCCAAGAAAATTGGCGAGGATGGCGTCTATTAAGTACAAGCGACAAAGGTGGTCAGGACAATGAAGGGAAGCTTCGGAGGACGTATATTTAACATTGTGAATGCGGTTGCATTAGTCGTAATCGGAATCATTACGGTTTTCCCCTTATATTATGTGTTCATTATTTCCTTTACCGACCCTTATGAATATCTTCAAAAAAGCGGCTTCGTCTTGTTCCCGCAGAGCTGGTCGCTCGGTTCTTACCGATATTTATTAGATACGGATACGTTTAAAAATGCCACGTTAGTCAGTACCTTTCTGGCCACGGTCGGCACCGGATTAAGTCTGATCTTCACCTCAGCCATGGCGTTCGGTATATCCCGCAAGCGACTCAGAGGCAGACGTATCCTGATGCTGATGATATTACTCACGATCTTGTTCAATCCCGGTATTATTCCCAATTATATCGTCGTTCGTGACTTGGGGATGATCAACAGCGTATGGTCGCTTATTATTCCTGTACTTATCAGCGGATGGAATGCCATTCTGATGAAAAGCTTTTTTGACAGCATCCCGGTCGAGCTTGAGGATGCGGCTATGATCGATGGCTGCAACGATATCGGCACGTTCTTTCGTATTGTGCTTCCGTTGTCGGCCCCTGCCTTGGCTGCCTTCGGCTTGTTCTATGCGGTAGGCTACTGGAACACCTTCTTTAACGCTATTCTGTTTATTAATGATTATACGAAGGTGCCCTTGCAGGTGGTGCTCAGAACGATGCTGATCGATTCAGAAACCTCTACAGGCGGGGCATCGGCAGCCGAGATGGTGTCAGAGAATCAGCTTCCGAAGCAAACGATCAAGATGGCGGCAGTCGTCATTGCGACAGTCCCGATTTTGGCTGTATATCCGTTTCTGCAAAAGCATTTTGCCAAAGGAGTTATGCTCGGTTCAGTTAAAGGTTGATCGCAGTTTCATTTTAATGGGGGGTTCGGCTATGAAAAAACGCTCAAGGAAACATGCATTGATCGCGATGTTGTCGGTTGTTGCCGTCTTAACTGCAGCTTGCTCCGGCAGCAATCCGGCAGCGACAGCACCAAAGGGAGAGGAAGGCAAGAAGGAAGCACCGGTTACCCTGAATATTTTCAGTAACTTTTCCATTGCCCAGCCGCCGTCGCCGGATAATCCGGTCACCAAGGAATTTGAAAAAAGAACGAATACCAAGCTGAATATTACCTGGGTTTCGGATACGGTTTTCAATGATAAATTAAATGTACTTCTGGCCTCGGGCGACCTTCCGGATGCGATTAAACTACCGGATACGACCGTTCCACAGTTTCTAACGATGGTTAAGCAAGGTGCTTTCTGGGATCTTACCCCCTATTTAAAGGATTACAAAAACTTGATGGATTCACCCAAAAGCATGTGGGAAAATTCGAAGATTAACGGTAAAAATTACGTCGTTCCGATTGTTCGTCCACTTGAAGGTGGAACTACCTTTTTTATTCGCAAGGATTGGCTCGATAAGCTGGGGTTGAAGATGCCAACAACCCTCGATGAATTGTATCAGGTCATGAAAGTTTTTAAGGAAAAGGAACCCGATGGGAAAAAAGGCACTTACGGTTATACGATGCGTACCAACGATCAAATTGAATTCATTTATACTGGCGCTGCAAACAAATGGAAGGTTAAGGATGGCGGGCTTATCGATATTACGCTCGAACCTGCAATGCGTGAATCTTTGTTGTATAAGAAAAAGCTGTTCGATGAGCAGTTAATTCCACCGGATTACTCGGTGATGAAGAACGATGACTGGGTTGATATGGCGTCAAGCGGTAAAGTAGGAGTTACGACTGAAACCATTGAAGCGATGTGGCGCTGGACCTATGATCAGTGGAAGCGCGATCCGAAGGTAAATTGGGAGCCGATCGTTTCCTTATCCGGCCCAGGGACAGGACCGTTCCAGCAGCAAAACAGCGGTTTTATTGGCGTAACAGCGATTCCGAAGAGCGTTCCGGAAGCGAAGATGCGTAAAATCCTGGCCCTGCTCGATTACGGGGCTTCGGAGGAAGGCAGCACCCTGTCGCAATATGGTATCGAAGGTGTCCATTACAAGAAAGAAGACGGTTTCTTTATAACCAACGAGCAAGCGGTTAAAGATAACCTGGGTACCGGATCGTTTGGCAAGCTCTTTATGAAACATGATCCGTATATGTATGCTTTTGCCCCGGGCATGCCGAAGGAAATTTTTGAAAAGAACAAAAAAATCATTGATGCCAAAGCCAAAATCAGCACACCAATACCTGTGATTGGGCTGGTATCCGAAACCAACAATAAATTAGGTGCCGATTACACCAAGAAAATCAACGATATGAAAACCCAGGTTACGATGGGCAAGGTCGGTATTGACGCATGGGACAAATTGGTTGCCGATCTGAAGGCAGATGCCAACTACCAGAAGATTATTCAGGAAATGAATACCGCATATAAAGAGCGATTAGCAGCTAAGTAAACATATAAAGGAGACTGAGAGTGTATGGCTACCATTACTGACTTGAGAAAGCAGGAAGCAACACGCATTTTAAACGAGAACTGGGGCAAAATTCAATGGCTGTGCGGGCAGGATATTGATCCAGCCAGTGAAATGACATTCGGAATGGTCTATATTAACGCAGGCCAGGCGAATCCAAGGCATGTACACCCGAATTGCGAGGAAGTCATCTTTATTTTATCCGGGGAATGCGACCATACTTTAGGTGACGAAACCTACCATCTGGAGCCGGGTATGATGCTGCGGATTCCGCGCAATGTGCCGCATAATGCAACAACAACAAGCTGGGAGCCTTGCCGGATGATCATTGCTTACTCGGCCCCGGACCGTCAGACGATCGGCGAATAAAGGATAGGCAGCATAGCCAGGGGAATGAACGACTTCTCCCGGTTATACCTGCTTAGAGGGATGTTCTCGACATGATTAAATACGTTCACGAATATATAGTGACAAGGGAGTAATCGAGATGAGCAATAAGCTGGCTTTTTCAAGACTGACGGCAACCGTTGAGGAGCAGGAACAGCTTTTTCAACAATTTGGTGCTGTTGGCTATGACGGACTTCAATTAAAAGCAGTGCAATATTTGCCTTATCTGAATGAACCGAACCGATTTAAAGAAGCATTTGGACATTTGCCGGGTATCGGCTCGGCTCTGATTGCAGGTGGTAATCTGGATGCGAGCAGTATCGAGAAGCTGCAAAGCACGATTCAATTTGCTTCAGCGATTGGTACGGAATTAATTGTTTATTGTCATGGTATTCCAAGAGCTGATGTGACAGCTGCTGACATTCGCCAGTATGCAGACGTGTTATCGGACCTGGGCCTCGAAGCGCAGCAGCAAGGGGTTAAGCTGTCGCTGCATCATCATCATAATAATCCGGTCATGTACCGCGATGATTTTGACATTTTCTTTAACCAAATCAAGGAAGGCTCGGTAGGGCTTACGATTGATACGGCCCATTTGGTTAAGTCCGGTATTGACGATGTCGCTGAGGTTATTCGCAGCTTTGGTCATGTGATTGATAACTTCCATATGAAGGATTATGAGCAGGGAGAGTGGAGGGTGCTGGGTCAAGGGGCTATTGATTTTGGTCCGATCTTTGCCAGTATTCGGGATATTGGCTATACCGGATGGATCTCGGCTGATGAGGAAAGTGGTGGCGATATTCTTCAAGGCATGAAGGATTGTTATGCGTATTTGCACAACGGATTGTTATAATCGCTCAATTTGCTGGCAATTCATGAAGCTTTCCTGCAGGTTATGAACTAAAGGAGCGGATACATGCGATGAAAAAGGTGGTTGTGCTCGGGGCTTTGGATACAAAAGGTTTAGAGTTTCAGTTTGTCAGAGATCAGTTGGAGGCATGTGGTGCAGCAGCGTTTGTCATCGATACCGGTGTATTGGGAGAACCACTGTTTCCCCCAGATATAACGGCAGATGAAGTAGCAAGGGCAGGGGGCTCCAGCATTGAGCAATTAAGGCAGCTGAATGATCGGGGGACAGCCATTGCAGTGATGACCCGTGGTGCTGCCGAGATCATAATCGGATTGGAGCGGCAGGGGATGGTTGGTGGCGTGTTCGGCATGGGGGGTACAGCGGGTACGACAGTCGCCGCTTCTGCGCTGCAGGCACTGCCGATAGGTATTCCAAAGCTGCTTGTATCAACGGTAGCATCCGGAAATACACGGCCGTACGTCGGTGTTAAGGACATTACGATGATGTATTCGGTTGTCGATATTGCCGGTTTGAATCGATTGTCCCGGCGAATATTGAGTAATGCCGCCCATGCCTTGGCGGGTATGGTGCTGAACATGGTGGATGAGGTTGAGGATGATAAAGTAACATTGGGCATAACGATGTTTGGTGTCACAACTCCTTGCGCTACCCGGGTTCGTGAAATTTTGGAGGAGCAGGGTTATGATCTGCTTGTCTTTCATGCGACCGGTACAGGCGGCTTGGCTATGGAGGAATTAATCAAGGCAGGTTATATCAAGGGCGTTGCCGATATTACGACCACCGAGCTTGCTGATGAATTGGTAGGGGGCGTATTCAGCGCCGGGCCGAACCGTCTGGAGGCAGCGGGTGCAGTAGGTATTCCACAGGTGGTCTCGGTAGGAGCACTTGATATGGTTAACTTTGGTGCTCCGGATACGGTTCCGATACAGTTCAAAGAACGCACCTTTTATCAGCATAACCCGACAACCACGCTGATGCGTACAACGGTTGATGAGAATCGGGAATTAGGTCGCAGACTGGCTCTCAAGCTGAGTGACGCCACCGGCCCAACTATCGTTGTGTTTCCGAAGAAGGGGGTTTCACTGCTTGATATGGATGACAAACCTTTTTCAGGAACAGAAGAGCGTCAAGCCTTGTACGAGGGTATGAAGCAGCATTTGCGGTCGGATATTCGATTGGTCGAATTGGAGACGCATATCAACGATACAGTGGTAGCAGAGTCGATTGCTGGCTATTTACTGGAGCTCTTAACACAGAAGAAGGAAGGGTAAAGCAGAGATGGCAATTTCCAGAGTAGACATATTAAGCCGACTGCGGGGGCAATTGGAGCAGGGGCATTTTATTGTAGGAGCAGGAGCGGGAACCGGGCTATCGGCGAAATGTGCTGAAGAGGGCGGCGTCGATATGATTATTATATATAATTCTGGTCGCTATCGGATGGCTGGGCGAGGCTCCCTTGCGGGCTTGATGCCTTACGGTGATGCAAATCAGATCGTTGTGGACATGGCGAGTGAGGTACTTCCTATCGTTAAGGATACTCCGGTGCTGGCGGGTGTATGCGGTACCGATCCGTTTCGTTTGATGGACGTGTATCTCCAACAGCTGAAGGATATGGGCTTCTCCGGTGTGCAGAATTTCCCAACAGTCGGCTTGATTGATGGCGTCTTCAGACAAAATCTGGAGGAAACCGGCATGGGCTATCATTTGGAAGTGGAGATGATCCGCAAAGCACATCATCTCGACCTGTTTACGACTCCCTATGTGTTCAATGAAGAGGATGCCATACAAATGGCTAAGGCTGGGGCAGATGTACTTGTTGCTCACGTAGGCCTGACGACCAAAGGAAGTATCGGAGCCAAAACGGCATTGACGCTAGATGAATCGGCCGACCTGGTGCAGCGTATTTATGATGCCGGGAAAAGTGTAAATCCAGATATTATCGTCATCTGCCACGGTGGACCGATTTCCGAGCCGGAGGATGTTGATTATGTACTTGGTCAAACACAAGGGATTGCCGGCTTCTTCGGCGCGTCCAGCGTAGAACGGCTGCCTACGGAGATTGCGATTACCGAGCAGGTGAGGAAGTTTAAAAGCCTGAGGAATAAATGAATAGGCTTCTTGTCTTTCAATTGATGAGCAGTCAGCACGCCGTGAGTCCGAATGAGGCTGCGGTACAGGCTGGCTGTTCTTTTTTAGCATGCTAGGTGCCATCAGGTAAAATCTCAAATTGTTAACAAACTGTTATGAAATTTAACCTGGGTACAACAAGTGTCTAAAACTCCTCTAACTCCGATTTGCTATAGTAACATTATCAAGTAGGAACATATGGAGATGGGGCGTTACAGCATGGCAAGAGTGATGGTAGTAGACGATGCGGCTTTTATGAGAATGATGCTGAAAACAATGCTGGTTGAGGGCGGTCATGAAGTTGTGGGAGAAGCGGCCAATGGCCTGGAAGCCGTGCAAGCGTATATGAAAATAAAACCGGATATCATAACGATGGACATTACGATGCCCGAGATGGATGGGGTCGAGGCGGTGAGGGAAATACGCAAGCTTGATGCAGCAGCCAAAATCATTATGTGCTCCGCGATGGGACAAAAGGCTATGGTTGTAGAAGCGATCACCGCGGGCGCAAAGGATTTTGTCGTCAAGCCTTTCCAGAAGGATCGTGTCATCGAGTCCGTCAATAAAGTACTGGGTAGTCCTGTAAGCTGAGGATTGTCACGATTATCCACTGCATGAAGATCCGCCTCCTATTGTATTTAGACAATAGGAGGTTTTTCGTTGTTTCAACATAAACATTAAAAAAGCGTTTGGAATATTAATAGATAGAAGATCGTTTCCTGAAAGTTACCTAATAATTACCTGTTATACTAAGGATATAAATCAATAAGAAAAATTGGAGGCGTATAATGGCAAAGGTCATGGTCGTTGATGACGCTGCTTTTATGAGGATGATGCTAAAGTTGCTGCTGGTTGAGGCTGGACATGAAGTAATTGCTGAAGCTACGAACGGTAGGGAAGCCGTTCATACATATATGAAATACAAGCCTGATCTGGTCACGATGGATGTGACGATGCCCGAACTCGATGGGATCGGGGCTGTCCGGCAAATTCGTAAGCTCGATCCATTAGCCAAAATTATTATGTGCTCCGCCATGGGGCAAAATGCCTTGATCGTGGACGCGATCAGTTCAGGCGCCAAGGATTATATCGTGAAGCCTTTTGAAAAGAAAGAAATCATTGATGCTGTTAATAAAGTGCTGGATGAATCATCGCTATCCTTTGAAGACCTTCGTCGCCGCTTCCGGTGATGGAGGTTTTTTGATGTTATGAATATTTATGAACAATTTTTTTGGAAAAAAAGTATATGTACGATGCGCAGGAAGTGTATGGTCCCGCTATACGGATCGGTGTACGCTGTTAATAATCCAAAGCTGTCAGCCTGAAGTGAGTCCCTGGATGTTACAATTGACGAAGTGGGATAAATCTTTTACGATGCAGGGAGTGTAAGCGTTTAAAAAGGAGTGACTTCAGTTGTATACGATGATGATTGTAGAGGATGAAACGATTATTCGCGAAGGGCTGAAGAGTTGTCTGGATTGGCACTCGCTCGACATTGAAATTATCGGGGAAGCGGCTGATGGGGCGGCTGCTCTCCAACTCGCTAAAGCGATGCTTCCGGATATCGTGTTGACCGATGTGGTGATGTACGGGATGGACGGTATTGAATTTGTAAGCAGACTACGCGAGGAACTCAGCGACAAGCAGGTGCAGGTGATTCTGATCAGCGGGCATGAAAATTGGTCCTATATCAAATCAGCGCTGCAGCTGCAGGTGACGGACTACTTGTTAAAGCCATTTGATACGGCAGAGCTGGAGCAGGTGATTCATAAAGCAAGGAAGGCTTGCGATGCCGAACGGGAGCGCAGACTGTGGGAGCAGGGGCTTCCCCCTCACCTGCAGGCAGAGCAGGACTATTTTCTGGAGCGTAAGGCCGCATTGGAGACGGCGATCATCGTGGAGCTCGAGCAGAATGAGCGGATGAACCGGATCTATTCGGTCCGATTATACTTTGATTGGTTTCGTAAGTTCGAGCGGAATGCCGTACCTTATTTGCAGGCATTTTGCGGAATACTGTTGATGCAGATCAAGCAGCGTTTCACACAATTGGCCGAATCGGGCTCCACTGATTTTGTGGCCGAAGGGATAGAAGCGATGAAAGGCTGTATCACCGATGAAGAGCTGGAGGAGTTTATGGTCAATCTGCTTGACCATTTGGCTGAATTCATACACAGCAAGCCGGACCAACGTAGAACCATACGCAGTATTATGGAGCTTATTCAATCGTTCTATATGGAGGAGCTAACGATTTCGTATATTGCAGCCAAGGTTCACTTGTCCCCCAATTATTTAGCCACACTGTTCAAGAAGGAAGTGGGAACGACGCTCAACGATTATGTCACTGCCGTCCGTATTTCTCATGCCAAGCGTCTGCTCTCGGAGGGCAATTTGCTCATTCAGGAAATTGCCGAGAAAGTCGGCTATAAGGATGTCAAATATTTCACGAAGCTGTTCAAAAAAGAGGTCGGACGCAGTCCGAGAGCGTACCGCGAGCAATGATCAGGCCTACACTTCTACGCCGATTGCTGCTGCTTGACGCCCGCATTAAACTAAGGCATAAGCTGTTGATCGCCTTCATTCTGATCGTGCTGATTCCAACGCTTAGCATTGGTTTTTTTTCGTATAAAAAATCATCCTCCATCATACAGGAACAGACGAGCCATGCCTATCTGGAGGCGCTTCGCCAAACAACGATCAATATTTCCTACCGGCTAAGGGAAGTCGAAAATATTTCAGAGCTTATTTATACGAACGAAAAGCTGCAAAAAATTGTCCGTAGGGCAGCTGCGCAGGAGCTTTCCATTTCTGAAGTGTATGAGGATTATAAAAGCCTGACAGAAATCATAACGAATCTGGAAAAAAATCGCAATATATTTCGAATCCGCCTGTTCGTTCCAGGCAATCCCTTATATGCAACAGAAAACCGTAATATTTTTCCTATTCATGCTGTAGATGCAGAAAAGCTGAATGAGGAGCTGCTCAACCAGCCGGGATTTATGAAATGGAGCTTTGTCGGTCAACAGGCGTACTTATCGAACGGCATCAAATCAGTGCTGTCGCTCAATCGGCTGATGAAGGATTTTGAACAGGTGAATAATGTATTGGGTGCAGTTGCGATTGATGTTGACGAGAATACGTTGAATGAGGTACTGCGCGATATGAGCTTGTCACTTCCTTACCAAGCGCTGCTGGTCAATAAAGATACGGTGATTACGACCTATACGAACAACAAGTCGGATCAGTTATCGATCAGCTGGGACATGCTGAGGAACAAGCTGCAGAGCCACCCGCTTCCATACAAGGGTTATGAGAAACTCGAAATGGATGGCAAATCGTATCTGTACCTGGTCCATCCTGTCGATCAGCTGGATTGGAGGCTGGTGGTACTCATACCTACGATAAATATTACGGATCAAAGTACACTGCTCGGTTTTTTTATTTCGATTTTGACTTTAATTCTGGTAGTGGCTGCCATTTTATTATCGATCGTGTTGTCGGGCAGAATTACGCGTCCCATCCATATTTTGGCTGATAAAATGAAAGGCATTGAGCAGGGGAACTTCGGAGAAATGGTGGAGGTCACTGGCCATGATGAAATATCGCTGCTGCAAAGGCGATTTAACCGGATGTCGACCGAAATTAACAGCCTCATTGAGGAGGTTTACAAAATCACGATCAGCAAGCAGCAGGAGGAAATGAAGGTGCTGGAAAGCCGCATTAACAGCCATTTTCTATACAATACCTTAGATACGGTCAAGTGGATGGCCTTTCGCAATAAGGAGCCGGATATCGTTCAGATCGTGACAAGCCTGTCCAAGTTTTTCCGAATCAGTCTGAATAAAGGGAATGATGTGCTGACAGTGGATAAGGAGCTGGAGCATGTGGCTGCCTACATGGATATCCAGAACGTACGGTTTAACGGCCAGTTAGGGTATCACCCTGTTGTTGATGCCGAGATATTGGGCTTGGAAATCATCAAGCTGATCCTGCAGCCTATAGTTGAGAATGGCATCATACATGGCGTGAACAGAAAAGCCGACAAGAAGGGTAATATCGTCATTCGTGGGGTTATTGTCGGGGAATTCATCGAATTTATGGTAATTGACGATGGGGTAGGCATGGATGCGGCTGCAAGGGATCGTCTATTTACTTCCTCCACTACCGGATATGGCCTACGTAATGTCCATCAGCGATTGGTGCTTACCTATGGTCCGGATTGTGGGGTTAGGGTCTGGAGCAAACCTGGTATGGGCACGGCTGTCAAGCTGATTCTGCGCAAGGAAAGAAAGGCACTTCCATTGGAAAGAGCGTAAGATAAGACACCTATTCGTAGGTTTGCCCCGTTACGGGGGCTTTTCTTTTTGTGTATGATAATTGATGTAAGCGGTACCAACTAATGTACAGCTACAAGATAGAGAGGAGGGTTACCGTATATGGAAGGTGTGAACGCCAATTTGCAGCAGGAAGAAACAAGGAAGGGAACAGGGGTCCGACCCAGAACGTGGTGGAAGGATTTGCGGCAGGATTACGATCTGTATTTGCTGCTGCTGCCAGGCTTGATCGTATTGCTGCTTTTCAAATATACACCGATGTTCGGTGTTGTGATTGCGTTCAAGGATTACAATTTGTTCGATGGCATATGGGGCAGCCCCTGGGCGGGATTCACGTATTTCGAAGAGCTTTTTGCTAACCCTAAATTTTACACCGTGCTGGTCAATACGTTACTGATCAATCTATACAAGCTGGTGTTTCAGTTCCCGCTGCCGATCATCCTTGCATTGATGATTAATGAAGTACGTCATTTGCCCTTCAAACGGGTTACCCAGACGATTACGTATTTACCGCATTTCTTGTCATGGGTTATTATCAGCGCGATATTCATCAACCTGCTTTCACCGGAGACCGGAATATTAAGAGAAGTCTTCGCCTTATTCGGCATGCAGCATGTATTAATTATCGCAGACGAGCGGTTTTTCCGCAGCTTGCTGGTGGTATCGGCAGCCTGGAAGGAGACGGGGTGGTCCTCGATCATTTATTTGTCAGCGATCGTATCGATAGACCCGCAGCAGTATGAAGCAGCCAAGATGGATGGGGCAGGCAAGCTGCGGCAAATCTGGCATGTAACCTTGCCTGGTATTCGTAGCGTTATCGTATTCATCATTATGCTGCGGATCGGCCACGCTTTATCGAATGATCTGGAGCAAGTGCTGATGTTCTACAGTCCGCTTGTCTACAATGTTGGTGATGTTATCGGAACCTTTGTGTACCGTGTCGGGCTTGGAGAGATGAAGTACAGCTTCACAACGGCCATTGGGTTGTTCCAGTCGTTGATCGCCATGATCCTCATTATAACCGCCAATGCAGTAAGCAAAAAATTTGGCGAGCGCAGCTTGTGGTAAGGAAAGGAGGCGGTTAACCGTGCGCTTGAAAACCAGAAACGAAGTCATGTTCGAACTGTTGAATTATATCCTGCTAACCTGCATCATCCTGACTTGCCTGATCCCGGTGCTGAATATTGTAGCCAAGTCGTTCAGTGGCGAAGCCCATGTACTTGCGGGAGACGTGTTTATTTGGCCGATTGGGTTCCAGCTTGATGCTTATAGTGTAGTACTCGGCAGCCAGAAGTTTGTAAGCTCCTTTTCGAACTCGGTATTTATTACCGTGGTTGGCTCTTTGATTAATGTCACACTGACCGTGTTTACAGGCTACGCGTTGTCGCGCAGCAGGTTAAGAGGGCAGAAGGTGATCATGATGCTGTATGTATTCACCATGCTGTTTGGAGCGGGACTCATTCCCACTTATTTGGTCATCAAGAGCCTGGGGCTGCTGGACACCTTGTGGGCATTAATTATTCCGACTCTCGTAAGCCCTTTTAATATGATTATCGTCCGTTTGTTCTTTTTCAATATACCTGACAGCCTGGAGGAATCAGGGAAAATGGATGGAGCGGGCAACCTGCGAATTTTGTTCTCCATTATGCTGCCGCTCGCAATGCCTGTGGTCGCAACGATAGGACTATTCTGCGCGGTAGAATACTGGAACAGTTATTTTGATGCTTTGATGTACATTAATAATAGTAAGCTGCTGCCGCTTCAGGTGTTTTTACGCGAGATGCTATTGAGTGCTTCGGATGCAAGCAACAATATCGATATGCTGTCGCAGGTTCATGTATCCCAGGAATCGATTCGTGGAGCTACGGTGGTAACGGCAACACTGCCGATTGTGCTTGTTTATCCTTTTTTGCAAAGATACTTTGTTAAGGGCATCGCGCTTGGAGCCGTAAAAGGCTAATATAAGCAATCATAAATGCGACTTGAAACAATGAAATGGGGAGGCATAAACATGAAGATGATGAACCAAAAGAGAGTTGGCGGTGTTGTATCCACCTTGATGCTCTGTACGGCCTTGGCGGCCTGCAGCGGAGGAAATACAGCACCCAGTGCAGGTGGGACAGCAGCAGCCGGTGGAGGCAAGGATAAGCCGGTAATCAAGGTGCTCGGACCCAACAATATGGAGGAATTTCCGACGGGGAGCGATGTGAACAACAATGAGATGATCAGCGCGATCCGTGAAAAAACCGGTTTTAACGTTCAGTGGGAGCTCCAGCCGAAGGATGCTGAGGCAGCCAAGCAGAAGCTTAACGTCATGATGGCTTCGGGAGACACCCCTGACATTATTATTCTTAACGATAAGGCGACATTCGGCAGCTTCTTGCAGCAGGGACTGTTAACACCGCTCGATCCACTGCTTGATGAAGTCGGTAAAGATGTCAAAGCCACACTGACACCGGATCAATGGAAATCAGCTTCCTACAAAGGGAAGATTTACGCGGTACGTACTGTTAATTTCGGAGTGGGCACTAAAGGATTGCTTGCCCGGAAAGATTGGCTTGATACATTAGGCATCAAAGAACCGAAGACACTAGATGAGTTCTACAACATGCTGAAGACAGTTAAGGAGAAAAAGCCGGATGCAGTTCCTTATGCAGGTGCGTTGGCGCAGGGTGGAGGGGATTTGTCCAGTCTTGAGGTTATAGCTGGTGCTTTCGGTCAGGCTGTCGATTACACGGCGAAGGATGGCAAGGTTGTGTACAATGCCGTAGAGCCAGAAGCTAAGGAGTTTCTCGCTTACACTAACAAGCTGTACAACGAAGGATTGCTGGATAAAGAAGCATTGGTTAACAAAAATGATAATGTGAAGGAAAAGCTGGTCAGCGGTAAGGCGGCTATGTCAACCATTGGTTGGGCAGATGCCAAGGTCATTGGCGATGCGATAAAAACGAAGGACCCGAGCTCCAACTTAATTTATATCGATCCGCCTACGGGCAAGAACGGAATGTCCGGTGTGGCCAAAGGCCAGACGACTGTCAAATATTTCATCATTCCTAAGTTCAGTAAAAATGCTAAAGCCGCTGTTGAATTCCTGAATAAAATGACCAACAAGGATTTGATTGATTATATTTCCTTCGGTGTGGAAGGGAAGCACTACACGAAAAAGGATGGCAAATTTATCGCCACACCAGAAGCTGAAAAAATCCGCTTTCGTGTCTATTACAACATGTTCGATACGATAGAGCTCGGCTTGCAGCGGATGGAGCAAAAGGGCTTTGCACCTTATTTTGAACCGGTTGTCAAATATTCAAAGCATGAAAATGTGATCGATCTGGTTCCACCAATTGAAGTCGTCGACAAAAAATCGAAGGAGCTTGCCGATCTCAAAAAGGAGTATTTCCTGAAAATCATTTCGGGTGCACTGCCGCTTAGCGCTTATGACGAGTATGTGGCGAACTGGAAAAAAGCCGGTGGTGAAGAAGTGCTGAAGGCATTGAGCGATGCCTACTTACAAAAATAACACAAGGCACGTGAATAATATAAAATCATTCATCAGCGAATAAGCTGAAACAGCGGAGGTAGGACCATGAAAAAGCGACTAAATTTTCTTTCCCATGAGCAGTTGGAAAGCTACAATGCAGCAGGTTATCTCGTACTTAAGCATGTATTTACCGAAAAAGAGGCACAAGTACTTCAAGCGGAATGCGATCATCTGCTCGAGTTGGAGCCGTATACCACGCACGGGAACATTCGTGTTGCACACCGTAATTACCCGGACGGCAAGGTCATGATTGAAAAGATGGACCCCGTGCACGATCTGTCACCTGTCTTTGCCTCCTTGGTAAGGGATGAGCGCATTCTGGACCCGATTCGTGATATTTATCTGGATGAGCCGCTGCTGTTCAAGGATAAATTGATTTTTAAACTCCCCGGGGCAAATGGATATACCATGCATCAGGATGCTGCCTATTGGCAGGGCTTTCAACCCGATGGCTTGATTTCGGTTATGGTAGCGATCGACGGAGCGAGCACAATAAATGGTGGTTTGGAGCTTTTCCCTGGCTACCATGACCGATTTCGTTCAAAGCCGGGCGAGCTGCGGAATATGAATCAGGAGGAGATCGATGAGATTGATCCGTCGACCGGTCAGATTGTCGAAACCGAGCCTGGTGACATCATTATATTCCACTCCTATACCCCGCATCAGAGCGGCGCTAATAACTCTGAAATTAGCCGCAAGCAGCTTTACCTGACCTACTCACCGGCAAAGAATGGTCAGCTTTACAAGGCGCATTATCAGCACTATCAGCGCTACGTTTTAAAAGGTAAAGATCCGAGTGTGTATCACTTCTTATAATAAATAGTATGAAATTGAATATTAGAGGTTGTTCAAAAAGTCATCTTTTGATCACGAAGTCATACACGTTGCTTACTCGGCATCGAATCTTGCATTCAGGCTCGAAGTGCGGTGCTCATTTAGGCATAGCCTAAACTCCGCTCCTCCTTCTTTACCTTCTTGCAACCTTCTCGGTACTGAAAAGCCGACTTTTTGAACACGCACTATTAGCAAAAAAAGCTTGGCCAAGTATGCCCCGTCGCATACGGCCAAGCTTTTTTCATATGTAACGTATCATGTATATACCCAAGCCTTCGGGACCTGACTCCCTACAAATTAAGCATTAACGTATTTGCTTTGAAATTCTTCTTCGGTTTTAGTCAGGTAAAGGATACCCTCGATCAAACCGATGATTCCCGGAATACCAGTCCAGCAGAACAAGATGTAGACAACACCTAAACCAATTTTACCTAAGTAAAATTTGTGAACACCAAGGCTTCCCAGTAGAATCGCGAGTATTCCAGCAGTTGTTTTTGATTTCATGTTAATTTCGCTCCCTTATCGTTCTTTTTCTTGCCCTTGCAAGTTATTTTCATCTTATCGTACTAGTTCTTAAAGCACATCTAACTAAAGTTATAGAAGCATAAATTTATCGAAAATAATCGAAGATTTTTCGAAATATGCTTATTTTTACACGGTTTTAGTACTTTGGTTACATTCCTTTTGCATGTTTAGACATTATACTAGCCTTTGTGCAGCATATTGTGCGTATTAAGGCGTATTATACAAAAGGGGATGGATAGGATGTTGAAGAAATCATTATTACAATTCATGGTTCTTACTTTGTTGGTTGCTATGGCAACGGCTTGCGGAACGACTGTATCCAGCAACGATGTTAATGAATGTGTGAAAAGCGGTGTCTCCAAATCGGATTGCGAAAAAGCAATGAAAGAGATCCAGGACCTGCAAAAAGCAAAATAAATATCGGGACAGCAAAAGACCGTAGCTCTACTCAGGCAGAGAGCTACGGTTTTTTGCTGTTCCAATTCGCGTGCGGCGCTTCTAGCCGTAAGGACCCTGCAGACCGGGAGGTTATGTATCGGTTTTAGGTTAATTTTATTATATATTCGATGATAGAAACAATTACATTGACTATAACTTTAGTTACAGGGTGCATCAAAAGGTGGTAAAATAAATGAAAGACAGGTTGGATTTAAATTGGACTTGAAGAGAGTTCAGGTTATGTGAGGACTACAAGGGAGGCTCCATGACGAATATTAAGAACACAATATTGCGCAATAGGTTGGAAGGAATGAAATGGGATGTCCAACCTTTTATATATACAGCTGTAGCCTTGATCGAGATGGTTGAGCCGATGCATAAAAAGGGATTGGTCATCCGCGATTTGAGTCCAGATGGAATCATGCTGCTGCACGATTCCAATAAGGCAGCACTTATAGAGGAGCGCAGGCTGAAGTATGCGTACCTGTCACCTGAGCAAACCGGCAGGATGAATCGGACGCCAGATGCTCGCAGTGATTTGTACGCGCTGGGTGTTATTTATTATGAAATGCTTGCAGGCTGCCTACCTCTGCAAGCAGATCGAGCGGAGGATTGGCTGCATGCACATCTGGCCATGGTACCCAAGCCGCTTGGTGACGTGCGTCCAGACGTTAAGGGGCCGCTCGCAGACATCGTGATGAAGCTGCTGTCCAAAGCTCCGGATGAGCGTTATCAGAGTGCATCAGGACTGCTGGCAGACTTGAAGCAATGTATCTCTTTATTGGAAGAGACAGGAGGAATTCCTCCGTTTAAAATCGGCTTAACGGATGATGCAGCCCGTTTTCAGCTGCCCAGGACCCTCTTCGGACGTGAGGCGGAAGAGGCGGAGCTGTGGAATGCTTACGAGCAGACTCAAGGCGGCAGCCCGGCATTTGTCTGGGTAACAGGTCGCTCAGGCAGTGGTAAGACCACATTGATTCGACAATTGCAGCTTCCTGTTATGCGTTGGGGAGGGCGATTTGTTGAGGGCAAATGCGATTTAATGAATCGGGATATACCTTATGAGCCGATTCTACAGGCACTTCGAAGTCTGGTGCGGCAAATCTGGCAGGAATCTCCCGAACAAATTACTGCATGGAAAAGCCGGCTGGGCACAGATCTGGGCTTGTCTGCCAGCATTATTGCTGAACTGATACCTGAGGCTACGCCTCTTCTGGGAGAACTCACTCCTGTAGAGATATTGCAGCCCGCTGAAGCTGTTATCCGTTTCCGCTGGTTATTTTCCGCTTTCCTCCAAATATTTGCTGATACCGAACATCCTCTTGTGATGTTTCTCGATGATCTGCAGTGGGCTGATCCGGCTACACTGGACATTCTGCGAGAGTGGATGCAGGATTCCACCCTTCAGGGTTTTATGCTCATTGGTACGCATCGGGTGGAATCCAATTCAATCGGTAATGAGGATGGAGAAGAACATGTCGCTGTATGGCTGAAGCAGTTCTTGTTACAGTCTATGGAAGATACCAAACGGTTGAAGTTTATCACGATGGGGCCTCTGCCCTTCACACAGGTCAATCTATGGGTAGCCTCTGTGCTGGGTGGGGAACTGGAACGTTCGCGTCGACTGGCTAAACTTTTGTATCAAAAAACAGGCGGAAACCCCTTATACCTGCATCGTCTGTTGGACAGTCTGTATCGTGAGAAAAAGCTGGTTTTTGATGCCGAGCAGGCCTTTTGGACATGGAATGAAGAGGCCATTAAGGAGCTGCCTGATGATCTGGATGTGCTTCAGCTTATTGGCGCTCGTATCCGTACCTTACCACCAGATACGATTGATTTGCTTGGTATAGCAGGGGCGATGGGACAGAGGTTTCGTTTATCATCAGCTGCTTTGGTCAGTGGCAAGCCGCTTCAGGAGCTGCATCAGATTATACAGCCGTTATTGGATGAAGGCTTGTTGTTTATGGAATCGGACACGCTGCTGGATCAGGCTGAAGACCGATTGTACAGTTTCATGCACGACCGGATTCAACAAGCGGCATATGCCGTAGTTCCGGAAGAGGACAGGGCTAGTCTGCATAGGAACATCGGATATATGCTGCAGCTTCAGACCGAGCCCGGTTATGAGGATCAAGCACTTTTTGATATTATTCATCACTTGAATTTAGGAATTAGTGAGGTTAAGGACCAGGAAGAACGAAGAAAGCTGGCTGAATATAATCTACAGGCAGGTTTGAAGTCAAAGGCGACGACGGCTTATGTGGTGGCACAGCATTTTTTGGAAACCGGCCTGCTGCTGCTCGGTGAGGATGAATCAGGAACAGATCCATTGTTTTACAGGCTGCTGCTGGAGCTATCTGAATGTGAATACGTTGGTGGGCGTTCTGACCGTGCGGAGGAACTGCTCCAGCGTTTGATGGATCGTACCGTGGACCCGCTGCAGCGCTCCGGTATTTATTTGATCCGAGTCGCCATGTATGCCTATCTGAAAAAGGAAGATAAAGCTGTAGCCGTCGGACTACAAGGATTGGAAGAACTGGGCTGGAGCATTTCCGCGAAGCCGTCCAAAGCCGTTATCGGACGTGAAATGATTAGAACGTTCTGGGCCTTGAAGCGTAAAGGCGCAGAGCTGCAGGAGCTGCCTATCAATACCGATCCTATGCATCGCGCTTTGTCCGATCTGGTCATGGCCATCGCAGCCTCCGCTTTTATTTCAAACCCTGAGGTTGCTGCTTTGTTGTATGCCAAATTCGTTCGATATGGATTGCAGCATGGGAATAACGAAGCTTTTACGTTTATGCTCGTTGCTTTTGCAATGATCCAGGGCATAGCGCTTAATCGCTACAGCTTTGCTTATCAACTGCTGGATGTCGCTTTTCAGTTATCGGCTCAATTTGAGAACACGAGCTTTAAATGCCGGCTGCATTTTGCAACAGGTCTCATTGAGCAATACCGCGACCCCATTAAAGCCGCAGAGCATTTTGAAAAATCAGCTCGTTATGGTCTGGAATCAGGGGACCTGACTTTTGCCGGATTTTCAGTATCTCTGCGTATTCTCAATCATACCGGGGACCTGCGCGATCTGTCAGCATGCGTCTCGGTTTACGAAGCAAGCTCTTGGCCGCTACTGGACGAGGTTACACGGAACCTGCTGCGAATTACACGCAGTTATATAGATGAAATGGAAGGTAAGCCTGGTGTCCACATGGAGCTGGATGAGCTGATGAACGGAGATCTTACCAATGTGACACAGAAAAATCAGGCCTTCTATGCTTGTACCTCAAAAATACAGATTGCCTACTTAAATGGAGCTTATCGCGAAGCGCTGAGCTGGGTAGAGCTTACGAAATTCAACTCCCATCAATTAACTTTGTTTCAGGTTCGCAAGCAGCATTTTTACCAGTCGCTGTCGTTAGCTTCGCTATATGAAGAGGCGACCTTGGATGAGCAGCGCAGTATTCGTACAGAAATGGGCAAGCAGCTCCGCTCAATGAAAAAATGGACTGAGGGTGATGTTCAGCGTTCAGCAGCTTACCTGCTGATTCTGGCGGAAACCATGCGGATCAAGGGCAGTAATAAGCTGGCTGTGACGAGTGGCTATGAGCAAGCTCTGACAGCTGCGCGCGAGGAAAGAAACGTGATGATAGAAGCTTTGGTTTGCGAACGGATGTCCAGCTGGTACCGGGTGTCCGGGATATTGACTGCTGCCGATGCGATTCTTGCCGAGGCTTACTCTGCTTATGCACGTTGGGGCGCGACTGCCAAGGCCAAGCAGCTTCGTGAGCATTATTCAGGACTGTCTGCCTATGCCGACGTTTCGGTAACTCTCGAGAAGGCTGGTTCTTCTGAGCTGCTGGAATCGTGGATTGCTCGTGGTGAATATATGTCGGATATACACAGTGTCGACGATTTGGACGAGGATGAACGGGAATATTTACTGTTCAGAGACATCGACAAATCCGTGATGAAGCAGGCAGCTGGCTGGCCGGGTGGCATTGGAGAGGGCAGTCTTATGGAACGTTTTCTGGAGTCGGCGATCCGTTATGCAGGTGCGGGTAAAGGGTATGTGCTGAGTATGAGCAGTGCGGAGGAGGCACTGTTTACCATAGAGGCAGCTGTGGGAAGCCAAACAGTCGATGAATCCGAGAAGGCTGACTTTGCTGCTTCGATTATCCGTTATGTGGTGCGTACGGCAGAGCGAGTCATTCTGGCTAATGCTTCATTAAGCCCATACATGACCGATCCCTACATTCGTGACAGTCAGCCGCAATCCATACTGTGCATGACACTTCCGCATCCGGGAAAACGGCACCCTTACATCCTTTATCTGGAAAACAATCTGGTATCAGGTATATTCAGAGAGGATAGGTTAGATGTACTCGATATGCTATTTTCTCGAATGGTATATCTGGAATCGCTGGGTATGCCTCGCATGGAGGTTGCTGCCGTGGAAGATGTGGAGGATAACTATAATGAGACGATTCACTCGGCCATGCAGCCCTTGATCGATTCGCTGACAAACCGTGAAGCCGAGATTTTACGTGTATTGTCTTCCGGGTTATCGAACAAGGAAATCGCAGTTCATTTTGGCTTGACAGAAGGAACAGTTAAAAATCACGTGTTTAACATTTACAGCAAGCTGGGCATCAAACGAAGAGCTCAGGCGATCGCAAAGGCAAGAGAGCTGCGTATTCTGGACTAGCTGGTGCGACAACAGCGGTTCGGTAAGTCAGGTGGAGTGGCAAAATGGGTCAGTATGTGCAGTAGCTAAATTGCAAGCGTGTATAGGAGCATAGTGTGAGCAGCGTAACCCGGAACCTTCAGGTATCCGGTTATTTGCGTTGTCTGCTAAAAGTCCGAATGAATTGGGTAAAGTAAAGGATAGAACGTAAACATACATAATGAATTGAGGCTAGCCGATGAAGCCAGGAGCCCGAAAAGCGATATGGACCACCATGATGGTGTTGCTCGCGGTGCTTGTACTAGCCGTTGGCATCTACTTGAAGCCATATCCACCAGCGTTAGCAGGACTTGAAGCGATGAAGGGTGGCAGTGGGGTAACGGTTACGGAGCATAAAGGCTGGATCCAGTTCGAGCCATCTATGGTTAAGCAGACGGATGTGCTCCTATACCCGGGTGCACGTGTTCGTCCGGAAAGCTATGCACCTCTGGCACTGCTGCTTGCACAGGAAGGATTACGTACATGGATAGTGAAAATGCCACTGAATTTGGCTGTGCTTGGAGCGAATAAGGCGGACGGGATTATAGATGCGGTACCAGATCGAACCTTTGTAATAGGAGGTCATTCGCTTGGCGGTGTGATGGCAGCACGTTATGCGGTGAAGCATAACCAACAGCTGAAGGGGGTGTTTTTCCTCGCTTCGTATCCTGATGAAGCAGGAAGCTTACGTGAAGCGGGGCTACCCGTATTGTCGCTATTTGGTTCAGAGGACGGCGTGCTGAATCGAACAGCCCTGGAGCAGGCGAAAGCCTATTTACCGGTGCAGACACAGTATGTGGAAATCCCAGGTGGCAATCATGCCCAGTTTGGCAGCTATGGATCCCAGAATGGCGATGGGATTGCTGGGATAACGGCCACAGATCAGTGGAGCTTTACCAGTCAACAGCTTGTACTGTGGCTGCAAGCGCAGGCGAAATAGTTGGAGGTACAGGTCTGCCAACAGCGAATCCGTAAACGAATAAAAAACGATTGCGCCGCTCCTGAATAGGAAGGGGCAATCGTTTTGACATTCAGGAAAGCTCTAATTTGTGCTTGAAGGCAGGCTCCGTATCTTCATCAGCTTGACGATGCGCTATAGGTTCACCGTTTTTATAATAAACATAGGGACTCAACAAAATAAAAAAGATATGAACCTGCTCATAGCCGGACTCCCGCAGGATCTGATTAAACTTGGCTGCTACGGCGTCATGTACCTCTTGCTTTCTGGGAAATAGCAGAATTTCCAGACTGAGCGGCACCTGCGAGATAGCTTCAGTGAGCAGGGTTTCGATCTTGACCATACTCTTGTCAATTTGAACAAGCTGGGCAAATTCTTCTATTAGACGAGGTGCGACGGAGTGTAAATATTCGTTGGAAAATCCTTTGAAGCGCAAATAAGGCATGCTGTCGGTCTCCCTTATTTTTACGAAAATGCAGGTAAGGTCTACCTGTGACTTTGGTTAGTCCAAATCGTACTATGGTTTCAGCCGGTTGTCAATGTGGTCACTACTCATCTTGTGGAGGATTTATGAACATCAAGAAGAGAGGAATGTCTTGTACCTTTGGTAACAATTTGTGCTATGATTATATGAACAAAAGGTTCTTAAGACCTAATTAATTTATGGAAAAAAGTAATATTGGAGGGTGCGCATCTGTATGTTTACATTGAGACCCAAAAAAATAGTGTGCTACGGAGAGTTATTGACGGGATATAGGCTGGAGGAACAGGAGCAATCAGATGGGGTGGCGTCCTGTAGTCAGACCGCAAGTGGAGGAACGCCTGCTTATGTGGCAGCGGCAATAGCAAAGCTCGGCGGTGATTCCCGTTATATAGGAAAGATCGGGAGCGACGCGTCCGGTTTATATTTGCGCAGCGAGCTGGAGGCTGCCGGGGTTGAGGCTGCGCTCGTAGGGATGGATATGGCGAGTCTGGCATGGACGGAGTGGAGTGAGGACCATGACGATAAGTCTGGAAACAAGCTCGATTCTGACGGAGAGACGAGGGTGAACGGTAACAACCTGACGAGGGCGGAGTTCGATGAAACCTGGCTCGATGACGTTGCCGTGTATCATTATGGTTCTGCGCCTCTGAGTGAAGGGCGCTCACAGACCTCGGCCTTGGCAGCGGCACGCCGAATCAAGGCAGCAGGCGGTCTGACCTGCTGCTGTCCTAATTCGAGTGCTATTTTATGGCCGGATGAAGAAACGATGCGGCAGGACCTGCGGAACCATATCGGGACGGCCGATATCGTGAAGATCAATGAGAAGGACTTAGCCGCCCTTACCGGTCTGGAACCCGCGGAAGCCGTCCAGCAGCTGCTGGATATGGGGGCAAAGGTAATTGTCGTGACACTAGGTGAATACGGCTGCTGTGTGGTTACACGCCAGGCAATGACATCGATTCCTGGTATTCGTGTCAAATCGGTAGATCCCTCAGGCGCTGGTGACAGCTTTGTCGGTGCGATGCTGCTCAAGCTTGCGGAGCGTGGAGCGACTGCAGAGCAAATTGAAACCATCTTGAACGACGAGGAGCAGGTGCGCTCGATTTTTTCTTTTGCCAATAAAGCAGGTGCCATGACAACAACGCGTCGTGGTGTGTTTGCTGCTCTGCCAACGATGGAGGAGCTTGAAGGAATGGAGGATTAGTGAACAATTCCACTAATGGTTTCCAGGGATTCGACAGGAGCTCTTAGGGACTTCCATTTTATCGCGTGAAATCGACAAAAAAATCCCGATACTTGTAGAAATCAATTGTAAAAGTGATGTAAGAATGTTACTATTTAGTCATATAATTATCGATTTCATGGTACTTACGAATTAGGCTTAGCCATATGTTACAGGCATTTAGTTCTAATCAATAAAATCTATATTCTTACATTTTTTGCAACAATCACTCACATACGATAAAGGCAAACTTGCTGAAAGGCAAGGACGCAAAGCAATGGACCTAAAGATATTTCTATGGTCGCCATGCCACCGAAAATGGGAGAATACGGATGAGCTTAGTGATATGAGACATCTTTCCCGTTACATGGGGAAGGTGTCTTTTTTTGTGAATCCGGATAATGGAAAGGAAGACGAGAATGACCATTCCTATCAAAGAAACTGAGATCATGAAACTGTCTCAACCGTCGTCAGCGGTTCCCAAAGTGGATAAATCCTCCTCCAAGCCGATAAGGGTTTCTGAAGGGGGTAATGACGAGCATAATTGGATTTGGGTCCACAACGATCACATTCATGTTCAGGTGGATACGGCGAAGGGGTCACTGCCTGTTATCGAAGCCAGACATCCGATAAGCCTGATCATTGACGGTGAGTTGGTAGAAGGCCCTTATACCGTCAAGGGCAATGAACGAATGGAATGGAAGGCTGAAGATGAGCCCTTGTTCCAGATTCTTGTATCCGAGGATCAGATGAAAGTGTTCCTGATTGTACGCCATACACAGCTCATTCAACCTAGGTTGAAAAACACAGAGCCGGCCTCTAAAGTGACGCTTGAGCTGGATCGGGAAGCAGGGGAGCTGATCCGCAAATTGGAACTGGCTGAGGTGACTCAGGAGCTTTCCCAGTTATCGATTTCATACAATCTGGATATCGGGAATATATATCAGGAGCTGCAGGAGCCTACCTTTAAGCCTGTTCTCGTTGCACAGGGCAGCTACCCCGTTCCGGGTGAGGATGCGCGTATGGAGCTGTTTTTCACTGAAGTGGTAGAAAGGGGCTTCATGGAGGTCGGCGGTGGAATCGATTACCGAAACTCGCTGAAGATTCCTTCAGTTCGCAAAGGTCAGGTTATTGCCAAAAAAATCAAGGCTGTCGATGGTATTACAGGCTACAATGTGCACCGTCAATTGGTGATTCCCCCCAAGCCGCAGGATGTGAACGTTATAGCCAGGGAACACGTGGAACAGCAAGGTGATACTTTTATCGCGATGAAGGAGGGCAGGCCGCGGGTAACAGGTACCCATACCTTGTACTTGGATATTTCAACCGCTTACATTGTTTCGGGTGACGTGAATCTAAGCACGGGGAATATTGTTTTCTCAGGTGATGTGATGGTGTATGGTGATGTCACGGAAAATATGACGATTGAAGCGCTCGGTACGATTTATGTGGTTGGCTGTGTGTACAGTGCCGTATTGACCGCTACGGGAAGTATTATTGTGAAAGGCAATGTTGTGAAAAGTAAGCTGTATGCAGGCTACTGCGGTGAAAAGGTCGTTCGTATTCAGGAAGGCTCGCAGGCATTGTCTGTGCAACTGGTGCAACTGATGGAAGCCGCCAAGCTGCTAACCGATCAGGTCAGGCAGAAAGGTCAAAATGCTGCTTTTGGACAAGTTGTCAAATTGCTGGTAGATAATAAATTCAAGGAAATTCCGAAGTTGATCCATAAGCTGCTTGTCCATGTCCATAGCGTACCGGAGCAGGATCATGAAGCCTGGCAGTATTTGATGGATAAGCTGGGCATGTTCAGCGATGTATCCAAGGTTTATTCGCAGGGGTCCGAAGCGTTATGGCTGAGTCTGCTCTACGATCTGAAACAAACCGTCGAAAAAATTGATAACATGAAGGAAACCAACATAAAAATTGATATCGGTCAATGTCATCTTTCTACACTGCAGTCGCAAGGAGACATTATGATCCGCAAGGAGGGTGTGCTGCAAAGCGACCTCCGATCAACAGACAACATTATTTTTTATCACAATGATGCGGTATGCAGAGGATCTCGACTGGAGGCGGACGGCATGATATCGGCTTCTATTATTGGGGGCGTCACAGGCTCCTTGTCGCAATTGAAAGCGAAAGATAAGATCATGCTTCGCAAAATGTATTCGGGGCGCGTATGTGTCGATAGCTTCTGTGTTGATATAGTAGATGTGATCGAGAATCAGACCATAGACAAGGTCTGGATCATGCGGCAGCTTCGAACTTCTTAACTGTAAGAGAATCAGTGAACGCTGTGCGAAAGTTAATCTGACCTATGACGGTTAAAGAGGGGGAAAAGTCATATCTAAGAAGAAATTGAATGCTTTCGATGTGTTTAAGGGTCGGCGAATTAACAAAAATATCTATACATCCCAAAGCGCCCTGCTACTTCCCGCATCGACACTGCTGAATGAGAAGTCAAGCCGTTTGCTGTCGCAACACTGTATTCACCTCAGCCCGGAGGATCTGGAACCGGCATTAGACGAGATGGAGCAGATTATGGATCAGTCGGTCATGGAAGTCAAACAGATTTTCTCGGAAATTGAGCACAGTGGGAACATTCCATTCGAGAAAATCAAGCAAACCATACTGCCTACGCTTTGTGACCTGTCCAAGGATTTTGGAATTATCGGATTTATGCTCACGATACAGCGGGTAGATGATTATACGTACCGACATAGTGCGGGCGTGGCGATGATGGCTGCGATGATTGGACGCTGGATGAAACTTCCTGAGGATGAAATCCCCCGCCTGGCAATGGCTGGGATGCTGCATGATGTGGGCAAGCTGTTTATTTCACCGACTATTTTGCAGAAGCCCGGCCGCTTGCTGAGTGAGGAATATGAACAAATGAAGCTGCATCCGGAGCTTGGTTACGCGTGCTTGATGCGTCAGCCGGAAGTGGATGAACGAGCTGCTCTCGTCGCTTTGCAGCACCATGAACGGGAAGATGGCAGTGGCTATCCGCTCGGAATCAAGGGCTCAGAGATGGATCCGTGGAGCAAAATTGTAGCTGTTGCGGATGTGTTTCATGCGATGACCTCGAAAAGGGCCTACAGGGAAGAACTGCCTTTGTATGAGGTATTAAGAAACATGTGGGTACATGCCTATGGGGCTATGGATCCCCTTGTCGTGCACAGCTTTATGGAAAAGCTGATGATATATTTAATAGGCTGCGAGGTTGTACTATCGGATGGACAGCTCGGTAAAATCGTGATGTTAAATGATAAAAATCCGGTAAATCCGTTAGTTGAAGTTGAGGGAGGCTTTATTGATCTTAGTCAGGAGCCATCCTTATATATTGAGAAGCTGTTTAAGGTGGAAACAGAGAGCGAGGAGTAAGAGAAAGGATACGGTCAGGAACCAATTGTGATTTAGACTAATGGTTGCTGATCTATGTATTGAAGAAAAGGCTGTCCCCCGGCATTATTTGCAGGGAGGACAGCCATTTGTGTGTATGGGCCTACTTGATGACTAAGTTGCTATTTGAACCCTCCACATCAGTGGTTACGATTCGCTGATTGCGCCACCGCTACGACTCTGTGATTACCCGTAGACGCGTATTTCAATTACTTCTGCGTGGAGGCTCCCGTTCGTTGCTTCTATGACCAGGCGCAGCTGATCGGTACTTACCGCTGTAGGCAGCCGGTGGATTTGCTTGCGTTTGTGATTGGCTGTTTCCTCATGGACCTTGACCCATTGCCCCTCCACATAGGCTTCCAGACGGTAGTCCCGAACCAGCTCAGGTATAACCGGAAACGGGGTATAGTGATGGTGAAGATTAATCAGATCCTCATTCACATCGTCATTGAAGGTGAGATGAATTTCACTAATTTGCACAGTCTCCTGCCACTGCAGTTCAAGGGAAGCGGGCTCAGACACAGCCGGGTCCCGAGCCTCCGACAGCCACATGTGCGGCTCACCATAGGTTCGGACAAAGCCATCCGTTACATGCTCGGCCTCGAAGGCGGTCGTATCCGGGTACATGCGGAAGCAGAAGGGCTTACGCACCAGCTTCTTCATACTCCACAATACGACCGGTTGTTCCGGATCCTGATTGCTAAAATCAGCAGATACGGTCGTAGACGTATTTTTAACGAATGAGAGCACACCGGTTTGTGGCTGATGGGATACATACAGCGTCACATGCTCATTGGCTTTGACAATAATAAAGCCATGCTGTGCCGTCGGCGGCTTCCATGCTAGTGGAATGCTGACCCACTGGCGCTTGCCGGGTGTGAGGGCAGCCAGGCCGCTTACTTCCAGTCGATGCGGGATATAATTTTCCGCACGACCAGTGCTCCATACCTCGACCTCAAGCGTAGTTGCTGCTGCGGCGTCGAGCAGCAGCTCAATCCGCTGCAGCTCTGGCGCCACCGGCACCAGCAGGGCGACGTCCCCGCCCTGCAGAGCCACCGGCTCCGCGGCGTCTTCGACCGCCAGCCGTCGCAGTGTGCTCGACGCCGTGAGCTTCGCACGGCGTGCGAGATCCTCGTCATCGCTGCTGCGCAGGCCGATGACCGAGGCATCCTGACGCAGCAGCGTTTGCTGCAGCTGCGTCAGGTGCCGCTCATACACGGCGCGTGGCGTCACGCCGTGCTGCACAGCCAGGGCCGCGCCGGTACCCGCGGCCTCGCCAATGACCGCGCATGTCGCCATCACGCGCGTCGTGCCAAAGGCTACGTGCGAGGCGCTGATATTGCGCCCGGCGAACATCAGGTTCGATACATTCACCGAGTATAACGAGCGGAAAGGGATATGATAGATGCCGTCAGGATGCAGGTGCTTCGAGCCGCTCTCCGTCGCGTACATGCCTCCGGGAGGATGCAAATCAATTGACCATCCGCCGAAGGCGACTCGGTCCTCGAACTCCCGCTGCGCGAGGATATCGTTCTGGTTCAGCACGTAATCGCCGATAAAACGGCGGTATTCGCGTTTGCCGGGAATCGAGCCGACCCATTCCAGTGTCATCGTCTCGGCCTCGAATTTACCGGAGTTTTTGATATAATCCCAAATACCGTATACGACCGACCACAGCTCATCGCGAATGCGTTCGTTCTCATGCACGGTGTCCAGCTCGCCACCCCATTCGATCCACCAATAGCTGCAGCCGTTGTCGCCGCTGCGGATCACCCTTTTAAGCGGGATCGTTGTGGCCGCAATATCCTTGGCAAAGCTGGGTGGTACATATCGAACCGGATGACCGACATCCTTGGTATAAAATAATAGCGTGCTGCCCAGCGTGATGTTGTCAGCGACCTCAGGCGCCCAATCCTCATTGTATTCATCCTTGGCTTCACGGCCGATCCGGTGCTGCGCTCCGGCAAGGAACCCTACCAGCCCATCGCCTGTGCAGTCCAAAAACAGCTCGCTTTCAAAACGAATCCGCCGCTCAGAGCCCATCATCCAGCCTGTGACTGAAGCGATCCGTCGATCGTCCTCATCTCCATACGCTTCGACCTCATGCACATCCGTATTCAAAAACAACTGGATATTGGGCTCGGCCAGCACGGATTCCAGCACAACCATATCCCATAAATACGGATTGCCGTCGGGATTGCGGTATTGGTTCTCAACGAACATTTCACCCATAATGCCCGTTTCGCGCGCATAGCGGTTAACGCCATGCGAAGTGGCTCCACATACCCAGACACGGACCTCACTGCTGGAATTGCCGCCAAGCATAGGGCGGTTCTGAATCAGAGCTACCTTTTGCCCCAAGCGGGCTGCCGCGATCGCCGCATTCACACCCGATAGGCCGCCACCGATGACGGTAATATCGGTTTGCACAGTTTCATTTTTCATTAGGATCACCTCAGTAGTATAATGGTTAATATCTGTAATTTCATTATAAAATCGGATAGTTGCGATGAACATGCACGGATTATACATCAGACATATACTTTATTTCATAATACGGGAATCAAGCCGCTGCTGCCTGACCAGACGGGAACAAGTGATTCCAGAGGAGGAACCGTATGCACGCACCGTTATGGGAATGGAAGCCTTATTTTATTAGCTATGCCTATTGGCACCAGAAGGACAAATTCCAGTTCGTACAGGACAGCTATGCGGAATGGGTGATGTTTGCTGTCGAGAATGGCTCTTTTCGTTACCGAATCGGAGAGGCGGCTGGAACTGCGATATTTGGCGATGCCATCCTATGCCCGCCAGGTGTTGTGTTTGAACGGGAGGTGCTGGAGCCGGTTTCGTTCCATTTTATAAGGCTTGGCTGGCCGACGGACTCTTTCCCATCGATGCTGCCCAATGCAGCATCGTATAGGAGCGAGGGGACATCTGACTTCACCCCGCCGGTTCAGCTTACCTATATGGACCATAATCGGCTGTCTTCCACCTACTACTACATTCACCAATTGACACGTTTGCCGGATGAGCAGCGGCTGCTGCTGTGGGACCATTATTTGAACGATCTGTGGCAGCAGCATGTGGTCGAGAGCGGTTTTTCCCAACAGACGAGCGGGCAGCAGGACAAGGACCCCAAGATCGTGGAAGCAACCCGATGGCTGCAGCAGCATGCTTTCGAACCGGTCAGTCTGAAAGAGCTGAGTGCTAGTCAGGATTTAAGCCCTGTGCAATTTACGAGGAAGTTTCATGCGGCTCATGGGACAACCCCAATCGATTATTTGACGACCCTCCGTATGCAGAAAGCACAGACGCTGCTGCTTGAAACCGATATGACTCTGGAGCAGATCGCTGAACGATGCGGGTATGAGAGCGGTTTTTATTTAAGCCGCGTGTTTACGAGGAGGATGAAGGCAAGTCCCTCCCAATATCGTAAAATGCATCGGGTGTAGTCGCAATGTTGAAGCGGTATGTCACCTTTTCGCAGTAGGAAGCCTACCCGGAACATGATAGAATTTGGCTAATCATACAAGCTTGGTTATAAGTACAGGAGGCGACAAGGGTGGCACAGACAATAAAGATTGGTATTATCGGCAGTGGCAACATTGCAGGCGCGCATTTGAAGGCTTATCGGCTTATGGATGATGTGGAAATTGTCGGGGTAGCCGATATTATTCCAGGCAAAGCTGATGAGTTTATCGCGAGGCACGAGCTGGAAGGTGTAAAGGCGTTTGACGACCATAACAAGCTGCTGGAACTGGAGCTGGATGGAGTCAGTATTTGTACGCCCAACGTCTCGCACCACTCGATCAGCGTAGACTCTTTGCGTGCAGGTAAGCACGTTCTTGTGGAAAAACCGATGGCAGTCACGATGGAGCAGGCCATAGAAATGGTGCAAACGTCCAAACAGACCGACAAAATGTTATCCATCGCCTTTCAGCCCCGCTACGATCCGAACATGCAAATGATCCGTGATATCGTTCGGTCCGGACAGCTTGGCAACGTATATTATGTACAGACAGGCGGCGGACGGCGCAGAGGCATGCCGAAGGGCACCTTTATTTCCAAGCAGCTGGCTGGCGCCGGGGCACTGGCCGACATTGGCTGTTATTCGCTCGATATGGTGCTCAATGCTCTTGGGTATCCGAAGCCGCTGACAGTTTCAGCGATGACGAGCAATCATTTTGGCACGAATCCTCACTATCATCCGCAGGCCAGCGCGTTCGAGGTCGAAGACTTCGGGATGGCGATGATCCGCTTTGAAGGAGATCTTGTCGTCAATTTCAAAATTGGTTGGGCTATGCATATGGATACGCTAGGACCTACTCTGTTTCTTGGTACGGACGCTGGCTTGAAGGTCACACCTTCCGGTAACGGGGCTTGGGATGGCGGCATTACTTCGGTATCGCTGTTTCATGATATTTTGGGTCACAACACGGAGAGCGCTTTTCCTGTCAAGCAGCACCAGATCAACATTTTTTATGAGAAAATCCGCGATTTTGTTACTGCGATCCAGGAGGGCCGTCCTGCTCCAATTCCAGGATCAGAAATTATTCGTAATCAGGCAATTATTGACGGTATATTGCGTTCAAGCGAGCTGAAGCGGGAAGTCGATATTTTTATTCCTGAACTGTAAGCTGCTTATTAATTGGTTAAACTTGTACTCTATCGAGCCTTTCGCGTTATGCGAAAGGTTTTTTGCTGCTGCTGGATGAGGAAATATTGTATAATAAACATACAATTCTGCGGGCGCATGACCCGCATCGTGGAAAGTGAAGTGAATAATATGAGTGGGAACATACCTGATGATCAGGCCGTTCAACAGCCTCAGGAAGGATCTGTGACCGCTGGGAATGGTGTGGGTGATACAGAAGCAGTTGGCTGTACAATCCATGGAGCACGTCAAAGTCACCATTCCGATCAGGTCAAGAGCAGTCTGACAACGAGGCTGAACAGGATTGAGGGCCAGATTCGTGGCGTTAAGGGAATGATTGAGCGCGACACTTATTGTGATGATGTGCTTAACCAGATCGCAGCGATTCAATCCGCACTTAATGGTGTCGGCAAAATTTTGCTGGAGGGCCATATGAAAAGCTGTCTGGTCGAGCGGCTGGAGCAGGGAGATACGGATGTCATTGATGAGTTGTTGAAAACAATGGGCAAGCTGATGAAATAAGCTGTCGATATCCAGTTGTTGAACACTGTTAGCTTTTAACGCTGTTAAACTATTAAGGGAACGCAAGGAGGAGCCGTCATTAAAGGCGGTTTTCTTTATCGGCCCATGTAGGGATATCGGTTTTGTGATATATTGGAAGTATTCATGATTCCACTTCATGTAAACGCTTTAAATGCGATAATGTTAAGCCTTTTCTGCTGCCTATAGACGTATGTGTTTGTGCGGATTAGCAGGTAATAACCTAAGGGGGTGTTCCGTGTTTAATATACGAGCCAAGATGAATACAGTTTATTCACGGATCCTCATCTTCAACATCTTGCTCGTGATCATTATTTCCTTGGTTCCCCAGGTGCTGTATATTCATTATTTTTCAACGGCTTATAATGAGGAGATCATGAGACAAAGCACGCAAGATGTCAACAAGCTCAAGTACGCAGTGGATGAAACCATTCTCGATCGCGTCATCAGACTGGTCAATATTTATTTCTCCGATATTCCAAGCAATGAAATTCTAGCCTACCCACTTACACACGATATTAGCGGCAATGGCTTCAAGATCGCTGAGGTCAGCAACTATTTGACGGATATCCCGTATAAGCTGAACTTCCTGCAGTCCGTTGAAGTCTGGTATACAGCAGGAAATGTATATATCAATGATAAGTACAACTCTTACCTTGATTCCGCAAGCTCCAGAAAAAGTCTGGATGATGCGTGGATCGACGTATTAAGGAACCAGGAAACGCCCAATCGTTGGCTGGCCCCACGAATATCGATGCCCTTGAATATGCCAGTGATCACTTATTTATCCAATATCCCGTTAATCGATAAAATTTCCAATAGACAAGCAGTCGTTGCCATTAATATTAAGGAAAGTGCAATCCATAATTTGATTCAATCCTCACCCACAGACGGTGAAGTTTTATTTATTCTCGATGAAGCAGGCAATGTGCTCGTTCATAGCGATAAGCAGTGGATCGGCCATAATTTCAATCAAAAGGATTATATTCAAACCCTGCTGCAAACGGACGATGGTACTTTTGAGTCTTCAGTTGAAGGTGTCCAAAGCGTCGTGAGCTACTCAAAATCCAAATACAATAATTGGAAATATGTTTCCGTTATTTCGATTGATAAACTATATCAGAAGTCACAGCAGCTGACTCATTATTTAATTATTACGACGATCATTCTGCTCACAGTAAGCTTGCTGCTGTCTATCTACGTAACGCATCGGGCGAATAAGCCACTGCGCAGAGTCATTCAGACCATTCTCAATCTGGGAAATGCCGAAGGTCAGCTGGAGAAAGGGACGAAAAGCGAATACACGCTCCTTCACAATGTAATCGATCGGGTGTCCAAAACCATACATGATTTGCATCATCAGATGGAAGCTAACAAGCCCATTATCCGTGATAAATTTATTATGAGGCTCCTGCAGGGGGATATGGATCAGAATGATCCACAGGTCGAACACATGGAGCAGATGCTCGACATCCAGTTTCATCAAAACAAAACAGCCTGTATGGCCTTAAAGATTTACGATACGGAGGGTACAGGTCTTGGGAATGAAATGATCGTTCCTTATAGTATGCTGCACAATCTGGAGGCCCAAGAGGAATATTGGCTCTGCTCAACCATTGATAATGCGGGCAACATAGTGGCCATTCTGAATTACTCCAAAGCTATCGATAAGGAGGAGATTTGCAGCAGCATTGGTGCTCAGATCAAAGGGAAATATGTACTTGGCTTCGGTCAGGAATATGAGCATAGTTATGCCAATATTGCCCGGTCCTATACGGAAGCCTGCGAGTGCTTGAATTATGCCTTTATTATGCCTGCCCAATCATTAATCGTATATGAGGAACTGGCAATAACAAGCCGCAAGGAATTCGGCAGTGGCTTGCAGATTATGGAGCAGCTGTCTGCAGCGGTTCGCAGCCGGAATAAAGATATGGTTGGTTCCATTCTCGATATTTTGCTAAAGGGACTTGTCTCTGGCAGGTATCACATTGATTTTTGCCGCAACACGGTGTTTGATGCTATTTCGGTTATACGTACTACGGCGATCGCTATGGACATTGATCTGGAGCGTTTTCTCGGCTACGACATTCGGGATTATGGAAGAAAATTGGATAATGTCGCAAGCTTAACGGATTGGTTGTCAGAAGTAGCGGTGCAAATCATGGATTATCATACAGCGGATATCAATAACGATCCCGGCTCTGCGCTGGAACGGCAGATTATGGCCTATATCGAACAAAATATTTACAATGAAATATCGCTTTCCTCCTTAAGCGAGGGCATACATATGAATTCCAGCTATGTGAGCCGGATTTATAAATCTGTAATGGGGTCGAATTTTTCGGAGCATTTGGCGGGGATCAAGATGAAGCATGCGGAAAGTCTGCTCAGGGAATCAGATTTATCGATCAAAGACATTGCCGAGAAGCTTGGGTATACGAGCCCGAGATATTTTGCCAAGTTATTCAAAGAAAAGTTTGGCTTCACACCCAAAAGTTATCGGGATAGCCTGGGTGGGTAATCCTTTAATCGAATCCGAGTGTTTTAAGCTGTGGTGAGCAAGTCGCCGCGGCTTTTTGTTATATCAGCTAAAAAACCTGGAATATCAGGCTCTAGAGGTAGGGAGCTAGTGAAAAGTAAAAATAGCAGCACAGGTAAAAAAAATGACAGCTGCACGACTGGAGTAGGGAGCAAGGCGCTATTGCAATCAAAGACGTAAAAAAAACAGCACCGGTGTAAAGTTATTGACGCTTGTCGGTGGCAGACCCCAGGACGTACGATAAAGGCATCAGGCACAGACAACAGATTGGAACAGGAGGAATGGGCATGGAGAGCAATTCGGTCGCTCCCGCAGCAGAACTGAACAATCGCTTGCAGCGTCAGGCAAAGAAAGAAAGCTTCATCAAGCTATACTGGAAACAAAAATATTTTTTCTTCATGCTGATTCCGGTCATCGCATATTATCTTATTTTTCACTATGCGCCCTTATATGGAATCGTGATCGCTTTTCAAAATTATTACCCGCTCAAGGGGGTTGCGGAAAGCGAATGGGTCGGGCTGGATCATTTCAGGGAGCTGTTCACAGGGCTGTATTTCCTGCCTGTATTGAAGAATACGCTCATCATCAGCACTTATAAATTGATTTTTGGATTTCCTGCACCCATCATCCTGTGTTTGATTCTGAATGAGGTACGGATTGTTGTGTTCAAGAAAGCGGTGCAGACGATCACCTACCTGCCGCACTTTATTTCGTGGGTTATTCTCGGTGGCATTGTGATTGAATTCCTCTCCCCGACCCGAGGGTTGATCAATGCGATCATCATGTCACTCGGCTACAAATCGATTTTTTTCGTGACGAGCGAAACCTGGTTTCGAACTATTCTCGTGCTCTCTTCGATTTGGAAGGAGGTCGGCTGGTCCACGATCATCTATTTAGCCGCTATCACGAGCGTCGATCCAGAGCTGTACGATGCAGCCGATATGGATGGGGCGGGCAGGCTGCGGAAAATCTGGAATATTACGATGCCATCAATCATGCCTGTGGTTACGATCATGTTTATTTTTGCGGTCGGCGGTATCATCAATGATGATTTTGACCAGGTATACAATTTGTTGAACGCTTCGGTTCTCTCGGTTGGAGACGTCATATCGACGTATACGTATCAGGTTGGTTTGGTTAAGGGTGATTACAGCTTTGCGACGACTGTCGGACTATTCAAAAACATCATCGCCTTCCTGCTAATATTGCTCACGAATTATGTAGCCAAGAAAACCAACGACTATTCTCTATGGTAGGTGACGGAAGTAATGGAAACGGTACGTAAGAAAAGAAAACGAACAGTTGAAGATTTTATCGTGGATACGATTGTGTATGTCACGTTGATCCTGCTCAGTATAATGACGATCATCCCCTTCATGCAGGTGGTAACCGTTTCAATGAGTCCGCCGCATGTGGTCAGCAGCTATGGGGTTCATTTAATTCCGTTGGAATTTGACTTTGATGGCTACCGCAAGGTACTCGCTTATCAGCAAATCTGGACGGGATATATGAATACGATCCTGCGGGTGATCATCGGGATTGTCGTATCCATGACCTTGATGATCCTGGCTGCCTATCCCTTATCGAAGAAAAATCTGGTGCATCGCAAGTTCTGGACGATCTTCATGGTATTCACGATGTTTTTTAGTGGAGGGCTGATCCCGACTTATTTGATTGTCAAAGGCATTGGGCTGTACAACAGCATCTGGGCGCTGGTATTGCCAGTAGCGATCAACACGTTTACGATGCTGATCATCCGCAACTACTTTATGTCGCTCCCTGAGGAAATTCAGGAATCAGCCAGAATTGACGGTGCCAACGAGTTCATCATTTTGACGCGGATCATCCTGCCGATATCGATTCCGATTCTTGCCACAGTCGGCTTATGGACGATGGTCTATCATTGGAACGAATGGTTTAATGCGATGATTTATCTTAAGGATTCCAGTAAGGCCGTACTGCAGCTCGTGCTGCGCAAGATTTTATTCGAGGGCTCCGAGCCGCAGGCTGTTGAGGCTGCCAATACGATCTATGCCAACACCGACACCATGAAAATGGCTGCGCTCATGGTATCTCTGCTGCCCTTGCTGGCCGTGTACCCGTTCCTGCAAAAGTATTTCGTTAAGGGCGTTATGATCGGCTCATTAAAAGGTTAACCCCGTTCCTGAAGAAGTAGATAACTTTCATATCGGGACGGCTTATCATATCCATTATAGGAGGGTCTTAGATGAATCCAAAAGTAGTTCGTCATGTAGGCAGTTGGGTGAGCGCTGCCTTGTTAGCAGGAACGATGGCTGCATGCAGCAGTGGTGGCAGCACAGCAGCCCCGGCAGCGTCTCCAGCAGCAGCCCCGACCGCTGCAGATAAAGGAGCGACGGCACAGCCGAAGAATGAGGCACCTGTCACGATCGAATGGGCAGGCTATAACATCAATGACGTAGCTCCCGATCCCAATTCGGAAGTGCTGCAAGAAATCTCCAAACGGTTTAATGCCAAGCTTAATGTATGGACTGCGGATTCCCAGAAATATAGTGAAGTGTTCAATGTGCGAATGGCCTCTGGCGAAATACCGGACATTCTCAGACTGAAGGGCTTTGAGCTTTCCAAGCTGGTAGACAGCGGAGTAGCGGCAGAGCTTCCGGTTGATATGATCAAACAGAAGGCACCGAATTATTACAAGCTGATATTGGATAACGATACTTCAGGCTCGGCCTTCCGCTCCAGCATGTATAAAGGCAAAAACTACGGCTTATCGGCATTCCAACTGGATGGCACTTATCCAACCAGTCTTGTATGGCGAATGGATTGGCTGAACAACGTAGGCATTACCAAAGTGCCGGAAACACTGGCCGAATTTGAGGATGCGATTTACAAGTTCACGAACAATGACCCGGATAAAAACGGCAAGAAGGACACCTACGGACTTTCGAGCACTGCGATGCAAACGGTTCTCGGAGCTTTTGGTCCGATCCCTACGGATGTTATCAAAGGCACTACCCCTTACTCGGGTCTCTGGTATACCGTTAAGGATAAAAAAGTGCTGATGGACGCCATTCAGCCGGAAATGAAAGAAGGCTTGAAGCTGCTGGCCAAATGGTATAAGGACGGTGTGATTGATCCCGAATTTGTCACGGGCGAGAATAAAGGCGGCTACTGGGCAACCTCTCACGCATTCATTAACAACCGGATTGGCGTAACGGGCAATGTGATGTACTACCACTGGACACCGCCGCTTACGGAAGGAGACCTGGGTGGACCCGTCTACCAGGAATTTATGAAAGTTAAACCGGATGCCAAATATGGGGAAACGTGGGCGCTTGGCAAAGCAATCAAGGGGCCGGATGGAAAAGCATTTGGGGCCAATATTTGGGGTTATAACAACGAAACGCTGGTGATTACCAAAAATGCAGCCAAAGACCCGAAAAAGCTGGATACGATTCTGAAAATGCTCGATACGCTGGTGACCGACAAAGACTACTATATGCTGGTCAATTACGGAGTCAAGGATAAGGATTATACGGTCAACAAGGATGGCTCCATTGCCTCCAAGCTGAAGAATCCAACTGAAACGGCCCAACGCGGCGTTAGTACCTTCGGCATGTACACGAACAACCCTTTGGTTGTAAAGGATATCTTCAAAGCCAAATATGAGCTTGCCGACAAAGTAAAGGGCACAGGCACGCCACCTTCTTACCTGCCAAGCGTAGAAGCCTCAGGGAAATACACGGCTGACATGCAGAAGCTGACCACCGAAAATTATATCAAGATCATTACTGGCGATCAGCCGATTGATTCCTTTGATGAATATGTAAAAAAAGCAAGGGCAGCGGGTGCCAACGAAATCGAGAAGCAATATACAGATGTTATTAAATAAGTTCATTGTCCAACCAGGGGCTGTCACAATCGTAGATCAACTACTGATGGGGCAGTCTTTTGGTTCTGTGCCAACAACTATAGGAGGGAGCTCATGAGACAAGCAGGTGGCAGAATTCTTATTTGTGCAATTGCTATCCTTGTATCGGCAATTGTTTGCACTGGCTATATCTCCTGGCAGCATACGGAACGGGGAAATTCAACCTATTCATCCAATTTAACTAGTCCAACGGTTGCTTATATCAATGGAGCAGTCATAGAGGAACGGGAATTCAATCTGTTTTTGTCCCAGGTAAAGGCCCAGGTTACCAGTTATTTCAAACAAAAATTCGATGCAGACGACTCTTCTACATTTTGGACTACGAGCTTTCAGGGGGAGGTACCTATCATAAAGGCCAAGCAGCTGGCCTTGGAGCAAATTAAACAGGTAAAGGTGCAGCAGTTGTTGGCACAGCAATTCGGTCTGCTGGAGGATACCAGCTATTCTTCGTTTCTTGATAAATGGGCAAAGGAGAACCAAAGGCGACAGGAGGCTGTAGCTAACAATCGTGTGATTTATGGTCCACGGCAATACGAGGAATGGGGTTACTACACTTACGTGCAATCAACGATGATCATCCAATTAAAGGCCGTTATGAATGAGCGAGAAGAGGCCGTATCTGAACAAGAGCTGATCAATCTTTATGAGCAGCTGAAGGGCAAGCTTTATCAAGAGCCGGGAGAGCGAAAAGCTGGCAGTTACATTCCGTACAGTGAGGTCAAGGATAGTGTAAAGCAGCGTCTGATTGACGCCAATTACGATGCTAGAGTAAAGCAGGAGCTTGAAGCAGCAAAGGTGGTGGTGATGGAACCAATTTATCAACAAATCCAGATGCAATAAGAGAAGTTGTTGCAGCAGATGATTGTTGTAAGCGCTTATATTTTAATTGATGAGGAGAATGATTAATGAAGTTAATCAAGGCAGTTCGTCTCTGTGGGTCGCTCGGTTTGATGTTCTTACTCATGTTAGCCTTCGCTGTGTCCATACCCGCCTGGACGACTACCACCTATGCCAACAATACAACCTATTATGTAGATTCTGTTGGCGGCAATGACAGCAACAATGGTCTAAGCATGGGGGCACCATGGAAAACTTTGACCCAAGTCAACGGTACGACCTTTCAGCCGGGTGATAAAATTCTTTTTAAGTCAGGCTCCACATGGTCCGGTCAATTGCATCCGCTGGGGTCCGGTTCTGCTGGCTCTCCGATTATTATAGACAAGTACGGTACAGGGAATAAGCCGATTTTTAACGGTAATGGTTTGACCGGGGCGACCGTCTACTTCTACAACCAGCAATATTGGGAAATTAACAATCTGGAGGTAACCAATACTGCAGCGGCGGAAGGGGATCGATACGGGGTTAAGGTCGAAGCGCACGATGTGGGGACCTATAATCATTTTTATATCAAAAACCTGTACATTCACGATATTAAGGGTACCAATACGGATGAACTCAAGGTTACCGGAGGTATCTTCGTTACGGTGTCAGGGACTGCTGTGCGGACGAAATGGAATGATGTATTGATCGACGGCAATACGGTGGAAAGGGCCGACCGCACCGGTATAAGCAATGGCAGCTCCTGGGGCAACAATGACGGCAGTGGAAATTTCGAGCCGTATACCAATCTCGTCATCAGCAATAATACACTGAATGATATTGGCGGGGACGGCATTGTGATGCGTGCATCCATTAACGGCCTGATCCAATATAATGTCGTGAACACAGTACATGCGCGGGACACCCATTATAATGTGGCGATATGGGCTATTAACAGCACCAATTCGGTGATGCAATTTAATGAAGCCTATAATACGAAAACAACGAATGACGGTCAAGGCTTCGATTGCGACTATAATCTAACTGGATGCACGGTCCAATACAATTACAGCCATGACAATGAAGGCGGGTTTCTCCTGGTCATGGGTAACGGATCGATCCGTAATGATAATATGGTCGTTCGCTATAATATTAGCCAAAATGATCGTGCACGAATTTTTCAGTTTAACAGCGGCTATACACCGTTGAACGCGAACATTTATAACAACACTTTTTATATTCGCTCAGGCTTAGGCACGAGTATTACGACTGGATTGAGCGGCAGCAATCCGATCTATTTCAAAAACAACATCGTATATAATTTGGGAAGTGGCGGGTATACGGTAAAAGCCAATGATGTTTATGATTATAACCTCTTTTATGGCAATCATCCTGCGAGTGAACCCACCGATGCTCACAAGCTTACCACCGATCCTCTCTTGGCGGGCGCAGGCAGCGGAGGAACAGGCCTCAACTCAGTAAATGGCTATAAGCTGGGATCGGGTTCACCTGCTCTGGGGTCGGGTCTGCTTATAAGCAACAATGGTGGTAAGGACTACTGGGGGAACACCGTATCTGCTTCGACTGCTCCAAACCGCGGTGCCTATAATGGAACTGGGGTGACCCTTCCGAATGTATGGACGGCTGTGGATGATGCCACGGTTCGTGATGGAACCTATGCCGGAACCAATCAGGCGGGAACTACTGCAGTCACCATAGATACCAAGAATGACTTGACCAGCTATAAGCGTGACGGTTATTTTAAATTTGATTTTGGCAGCTATAGCGGAACCGTATCGGCGGCATCGATTACACTCACCCCTACAGCTGCGGCCTCAACCGGCATCCAGAATGAGGTAGCCTTGGTTAGCGACAATACCTGGACAGAAGGGGCCATTACATGGAACACCAAGCCAGCGTCCAGCACCGTTCTTGGTGCGTATACCATTACTAGCGGCACACCGATTACGATTAATGTGACCTCTCAGGTGCAAGCGGCTATGACGAGCGGCAAAAAGCTTTCAATTCGGGTTTATAGTACATCACCTGTGAATTCCAATGGGAATGTTTCCTATGCTTCAAAAGAAAGCACCGATATCGGAGGGCGGCCGCATCTGAATATCACACCTTAAAAGCGTTGAATAACCAGCCTCACCATACTATGCAGTCAATGTGACTTGCTTTGTATTGTGGGGCTGTTGTTTTTTTGTTAAGATTTGAGAAGTATAAATTAAAGGAGAGATAGTGACATGCGGGCAGCGGTATTGCAAGGCAAGCATCATATTGAAGTAGTCGCATGGGAGCCAGCCGAGCTTATGCCCGGAGAGGTTAGAATTCGTGTTCAAGGCTGTGGTATTTGCGGTACGGACCAGCATATTTATCACGGAAATCCGGGTTCGGCAGCCGTTACACCTCCAATCGTGCTGGGACATGAGCTTGCTGGTGAAGTCACGGAATGCGGGGAAGGTGTCACCCAGCTTAAAGTGGGGGATCGGGTATCGGTTGATCCGAATATTTACTGCGGTAGCTGCCGATATTGCCGCAATGGTCAGCTGAACCTGTGTGATCACCTTCAGGCAGTCGGTGTTACGCGAGACGGTGGGATGGGTGAATATTGTGTAGCGCCTGCAGCCAATTGTTACCTGCTCCCCGATTCAATGAGCTTTGTGGAAGGAGCTATGGTTGAGCCGCTCGGTTGTGTGCTTCATGGTTTTAAGAAGCTCGACATTCGTCCGATTCATACCGTGCTCTTGATCGGTGGCGGATTTATCGGTCAATTGTTCCTGCAGCTGGTCAAGAAGCAGGGAGCAGCTCGAATCATCGTCAGTGACCCTGCAGCTGAGAAGCATGCGGCACTGCTCGCATTAGGAGCGGACGAGGTCGTAAGCCCGACTGCGGACGTTGTGGAGCAGTTGAAGAGCCAGGCCGATGTCGTTATTGAATGCGTAGGACGCCCCGAATCGATGGAGCTGGCTTTTGAAGCTGCGGGAAAAGGTGGTCAGGTGCTGCTGTTTGGCGTTGCTTCACCAGCCACTCAAATCAAGGTGTCGCCGTTTGCGATTTTTGCCAAGGAGCTTCGTGTATTAGGTTCATTTATTAATCCGCACACACACGAGGAAGCCATTGCCCTTATTCAACAGGGAATCGTCAGTATAGAGCCGTTAATCAGCCACAAATTCAAGCTTGCAGATATACCACAGGTGATGGGCGATTATCCTAAAATGAATGTGAACAAAGGTGTTATTGTATATTAAGAATCAAATTAATTGCTATTGATGGAGGAGACCTACGATTATGATTTTGGGAGCAATAGAAGCAGGAGGCACTAAATTTGTTTGCGGGATTGGCAACGAGCACGGTGAAATCATGGATCGGATCAGCTTTCCGACAACAACACCGGAAGAGACCTTGGGTCAAGTGATTCGTTATTATGCAGACAAGCAGGTTGAAGCGATAGGAATCGGATCATTTGGTCCGATTGATCTGAATAAAGAGAGTGCTACCTACGGAAGCGTTACGACTACGCCGAAGCCATATTGGAGTCAGTACCCGATCCTGAGCGAGCTTCGCAAGCATATTCATGTGCCGATGGGATTTGACACTGATGTGAATGCTGCAGCTCTTGGGGAAGCGGAGTGGGGAGCAGCCAAAGGACTGGACAGCTGCGTATATGTGACCATTGGTACCGGAATCGGCGCAGGAGCCGTGGTAGAGGGCAAGCTGCTGCACGGCCTGCTTCATCCAGAGATGGGACACATTCTGGTAAAGCGTCATCCGGAGGATACGTTTGTTGGATCTTGTCCCTACCATAGTGATTGTCTGGAGGGTATGGCTGCAGGACCTGCCATCGAGAAACGTTGGGGCCGCAAAGGGATTGATCTGGTGGAGAACCAGCAAGTATGGGAATTCGAAGCTTATTATTTAGCGCAGGCTGTGACGAACTTCATCTATATTCTTTCTCCTAAGAAAATCATCCTTGGCGGCGGTGTCATGAAGCAAAAGCAATTATTTCCGTTAATCCACCGTCATGTTATTAGTATATTGAACGGCTATGTCCAGAAGGAAGAGCTGACAGCTGAGAAAATCGGCCAATATATTGTACCACCCGCTTTGGGGGACAATGCCGGTTTGAGTGGTTCTTTAGTGCTGGCAAGGCAGGAGCTGGAGCGGAGCCGAGTTACAGTCTAGTGTTGTAGCTTTCGTTCAACTGCTGCTAAGCCGCTGCAGCGTTTGCTCAACTTTGCGTAGATGGGAGGCCATACGTTTTTTGGCGAGTGTGGCAGAGCCTTGTTCTATCGCTTCTACCAGTTGAAAATGCTCGTCTGACAGTCTGGACGCTTCACTCTGTTCGGCGAATAGCCAGAGACGTCGGCTTTCACGCATGATGGGTCCCATGGAAGAAAACAATGACTCCAGCGTTCCCGCAAGCAGCGGATTTCCTGAGGCTTGTGCAATCGCAACGTGAAAGCGGATGTCAGCCTGATCAAGCTGGTTTTCCTCCTGGAGCGTCATCATCTCCTGGATGATTTGTTTGAGCAAGGCGAGCTGCTCAGCCGAGCGGCGCCCAGCTGCCAGGCTTGCGCTTTCCGTTTCGAGTATATAACGCAGCTCAAGCCAGGCTTTGAGCTGTTTGATATCCTGAATTTCAGGAGCCTGCCAAATTCCAATGGCAGGCTCTTTATCTTTAAGCACGAAGGTACCTCCACCGTGGCGTACGTCCACCCAGCCTTGGGCTTTCAGCGAAGCCAATGCCTCGCGGATCGTGGAGCGCCCGACCTGAAAGAGCTCAGCCAGCTTTTCAACGGAAGGAAGCCGTGAGCCAACGAGCCAATCCCCCTTCATAATTTGTTCGCGTAGAGCTTCTGAGACTACAGCAGAAGCTTTTGGAATCAGCATAATATCGATCCTTTCATTAATAGGTTAATTCGATATTGACACAGGTAAAAGCAACCTCTTATAATTAAAGTCATCAGATGACCTGACTAATTATTATTTGCTATTTATGATTGTAAATCAGAACGATTCAATATGCAACGGGGAGGCTTTATATCGATGATATCACCATCCGTACATGAAGAGCTGAAGGCTGCTGTAGGCCCAGGCTGGTACAAATATGATAATGAAACGCTTGTTTCCTACAGCTACGATGCAACCCCGCTTTACCAGGCGATGCCTGATGGCGTCGTATTTCCGGCTTCAACCGCAGAGGTGTCGGCTGTGATGAAGATATGCGCCGCCAATCGGATTCCTGTAATTGGACGTGGTGCAGGCAGTAATCTGTGCGCAGGCACCGTTCCGATGCAGGGCGGTCTCGTGATGGTAATGACGCGGATGAACAAGCTGATCGAGATCGACCAGAACAATTTGACCGCCACCTTTCAAACCGGCTTGAATACGAAGAAATTCCATTTGGCGGTCGAAGAAACTGGTTTATTTTATCCTCCAGACCCGAGCAGCATGATTATTTGTACGATGGGCGGTAATATTGCGCTGGGAGCAGGGGGCTTGCGCGGACTGAAATACGGAACGACCAAGGATTATGTTATCGGCCTGGAGGCTGTGTTGGCCAATGGCGAGATTTTACGTACAGGTGGCAAGCTGGTCAAGGATGTGGCGGGTTACGATCTGACGAGGCTGCTTGTTGGTTCTGGTGGTACGCTGGCCATCTTGACCGAGGCTACCGTGAAGCTTGTTCCGCGGCCGGACTTCCGACGTTCCATGATTGCGATCTTCAGTGATCTTCAATCGGCAGCTCGAACCGTATCACAAATTGTAGCCAGCCGGATTACGCCCTGTACGCTGGAATTTATGGATAAAGCGACAATTCGCGTCGTTGAGGACTTTTCCAAGATCGGATTGCCGGTGGATGCAGAAGCGATTCTGGCCATTGAGCAGGATGGGGACGAAGCCATGGTCGAGCGCGATTTGTTGAAAATCGCCGACATTTGCAAGCAGCAGGGAGCGATTCAGGTTAAGGTTGCAGCAACTCCTGAGGAGGGTGCCAAGGTTATGGAGGCCCGCCGGACGGCACTTGCCGCTTTGTCGCGCTTGCGTCCGACGACGATTCTCGAGGATGCCACCGTACCGCGTTCAAGGCTTGCTGATATGGTGCTGGAAATACAGCGGATCGCCAGCAAGCATGATGTTCAAATTTGTACCTTCGGGCACGCAGGCGATGGCAATTTGCATCCGACGGCGATGACGGATGCGCGAGACGAGGAGGAGCTTCACAGGGTCGAGCTGGCCTTTGAGGAAATCTTTGAAGCGGCTATCGGCATGGGTGGGACGATTACTGGTGAGCATGGTGTCGGTATGGTCAAGGCACCCTTTTTGGAATGGAAGGTAGGTGCTTCCGGTGTTGATATCATGAAACGTCTGAAGGCGGCATTTGATCCAGACAACATTCTCAACCCCGGCAAGCTGTTCGCCGAGACGCGTAAGCGGATTGTATATAAGAACGAAGCAGACGATACAACGCCGCATGAGCCCCACTCAGGGACCAAGCAGGCCGTCGATCCAATCCATAACGAGCATAATGGTCAAAAGACCCATGGGGAGGGGTAAAAGGTGGAAACTACACAACAAGCGCTCAAGGATAAATTGATTGCCACCTTGGATTATGACCAGCTGACGAATTGTATGCGCTGCGGCTTCTGTCAGACTGCCTGTCCGACCTTTAATGAAACCGGACTTGAAGCGGCCTCGCCCCGGGGAAGGATCGCACTGATGAAGGCGGTCGCCGATGGGTTCATGGAGCCAGGTCAGCAGTTCAAGGAGCAGATGGATCTATGTCTTGGCTGTCGTGCTTGCGAGCCGGCCTGTCCATCGGATGTGAAATATGGCCAATTGATCGAGCAGGCCAGAGAATCGATAGCTACAGAAACCGAGTTCCCTTGGCATGTCAAAGCGGTTCGTACCTTATTCATGGAACGATTGTTTCCGAATCATGGTCGTATGCGGATGGTAGGCGGATTGCTTAAGCTGTACCAACGTTCCGGTATGCAGACTCTAACGCAAAAAAGCGGTGTGATGAAGCTGTTCCCCCGGCATATGCGGGAGATGGAGCAGATACTGCCGCCGGCTTCCTCCGATGGCGTTATTGCAGCGTGGGAGAAGCTGGGACTTCCGGCAGCCTGGGAGACTGCAGCCAATGGACAGCGGATTCTGGTCATTCCGCAGGTTGGTGACAAGCGAGCTCGCGTAGGCATGTTCCGCGGGTGTATCATGGATGTATTGTTTACTTCTACGAATATTAATACCGTCAAGCTGCTTTGCGAAGCAGGCTTTGAGGTTGCGATTCCTGAGGCTCAAACCTGCTGTGGTGCTCTGCATGCCCATGCCGGAGAAGCGGAGAGCGCCCGTCGTCTTGCCCGCACCAATATTGATGTATTTGCTCATGCCCAGGTAGATTATATCGCGAGCAATGCGGGAGGCTGTGGTGCCAGCTTGAAGGAATATGACCATCTGCTGCATGCGGAGGCGTCACTTGTTCCCGCTGCCAAGGATTTTGTGGACCGATTGAAGGATGTGTCAGAGCTGTTGATCGATTATGGCCGACCACTGGTATTGAAGCCGGCTGCACCTGATGCTCCCGTGAAGCTTGTAACGTATCAGGATTCATGCCACCTGCGAAATGTGATGCGGGTCAATCGGCAGCCGCGTGATTTGTTGAAGTCGATTCCCGGTGTACAGCTTAACGAGCTTCAGGGTGCGGATACGTGCTGTGGATCAGCGGGCATTTACAATCTCACACAGCCGCAAATGTCGACACAGGTGCTTGATCATAAAATGGAGCTGGTCGATCAGACCCAGGCTCAAACGATTGTTACCGCCAATCCGGGCTGCTTACTGCAAATGCAGTGGGGAATTTTGCGTTCCGAGCAAGGCCAGCATAGAAAAGCCGTGCATGTGATCGACTTTTTGGCTGAATCTGTCGATTACGAGGCAAATAAAAACAATATTTAACAATTTATTTCATTTCTACCCCTATAAAATCAGCTTGATCACCGAAATGGTCTATTATAAGTTCATGTTCAAAGAGACTACAACAGTTTTTTTGTTTCTTATGTCGAATAGAAGGGTAATGATTGATGATTATTCGATAATAAGGAAGCTGTTTAGGGTTGATTAAGCTGACATAGGATGTGAGATGTAATGATTCTATCCAACTGCAGCAGCTGCGGGAAGCTGCAGCTCCAACAAGCAGAAGCGTTATGTCTGGATTGCTTCAAGCAATTTATCGAGGATACACACACGGTAAAAAACTTTCTGAATCAAAATCCCTATGCCAATATGATGGACGTGGTTCATCAAACTGGTCTTTCCTTAAAGAAGGTCAAGGAACTGGTCAACAGGTAAGCTCTGCTCATGCAGGCGCCTGTAGACCGGTTTTTTTGTACAAAAAAGAGGACCAGGCAGGTCGAACGCTCCGACTGCCTCATCCCCTTGTGTGGACATCCCTGCTACAGCTTATGAGCTGCCTTACGTTTTGATGCATAGCATTTGCGGCACACAGGCAAGTAGCTTTCATTACCGCCAATTTGAATCTGTTCCCCTTCGAATAGGGCAACCCCATCCTTGCAGCGCATATTCATAATCGCTTTTTTATCGCAAAACCAGCAGACGGTTTTGATTTCCTCAATTTTATCTGCCATCGCCAGCAGATGATAGCTGCCTTCGAATAACACGCCCATAAAGTCGGCACGCAGGCCGTAGGCAATAACAGGGATGTCCAGCGTATCCACAATGTCTGCCAATTGCTGAACCTGAGCCTTTGTTAAAAACTGTGCCTCATCCAATAAAATACAGTTTGGCTTTTCTGTCGAGGCGAGCTCCACCATATCGATGCGATCATCAATGATAATCGCCTTTTTTTGCATCCCGATTCTTGACGTTACCGTACCGATCCCGTGTCGATCATCGACGGATGGAGTGAACAGCAATACCTTCTTGCCCTGCTCTTCATAGTTATGGACGGTTCTTAATACTTCTATAGATTTGCCGCTGTTCATGGTGCCGTATCGAAAATAAAGTTTGGCCACTGAGATAGACAGTCCTCTCCGCTGAAATATGTCCAATATCATAGCACAGGATGCCCTATAAATGTATAGGTCTATGCCTACATGGAAGCTTTCGTTAATCATTTGGAATTTAATAGGCATTTGTAGAAGGCACAAAGAAGCGATTGAATGCACAATTTATGTATCAGGATTTATTGCTCGCTTGATCACGATTTTGAGCATTTTAGCCTGCTTTTAGGGGGTCTCATGTTAGCTTTTAGCGGTTTAAGCGTAGTAAAAACCGAATATTAAGTGAAATCGTTGCGAAAAAAGATAGCTTTTTATCGAAAAAATGATATTTTTTAAATTGATATGTTAGGTCTCAGGTGTTAATATAAAACATATTATCATTTATAACGTTCGTAGAATCGGCATGATTTTGCAAGCATGGAAGTTAATCTTACAGGAAGAAAGGTTGTACAACATGAGCAGAAAAGGATTACCAGTCAAACAAGGTCTTTATGACCCACAGTTTGAGCATGATGCGTGCGGCATCGGTTTTGTAGCTAATATTAAAGGGAAGCCATCCCATGAAATTGTGGGTCAAGCGTTGAATGTGCTTTGCAATCTGGATCACCGCGGTGGCCAAGGCAGTGAAAGCAATACGGGGGATGGAGCCGGTATTTTACTGCAAATTCCACATAGCTTTTTTAAAGCGGAGCTTGCCCTTGAACATATTGAATTACCGGAGCCGGGCCAATATGGTGTCGGTATGGTCTTTCTACCACAGGATGCAGCTCAGCGTGCAGCCTGTGAGCAGGTGCTTGAGGCGCAAATCAAGGAAACCGGCCAGCGTCTGATCGGATGGAGAACGGTTCCTACTGACAACTCATCATTAGGCGTTTCCGCCGTATCGGCAGAGCCGTTCGTTCGTCAGGTTTTCATTGGATCGACAGTTGAGGCGTCGCAGGAACTGGCTTTTGAGCGTAAGCTTTTTGTCATTCGCAAGCTGACTGAAAATGCAGTTCGTGCGCTTGATCAGGAGCAGGCCTTTTATTTTGCAAGCTTGTCCAACCGTACCATTGTATACAAAGGTATGCTTACACCTGAACAGGTGGACAATTATTACCTTGAGTTGAAAAATCCGAAGTTTGAGACGGCGCTTGCGCTTGTCCATTCCCGGTTCAGTACGAATACCTTCCCGAGTTGGGAACGCGCCCATCCTTACCGCTATGTGATCCACAACGGCGAAATCAACACACTTCGCGGTAACGTGAACTGGATGCATGCGCGCCAGGCGATGTGCGATACCGATCTGTTCGGTGATGATTTCAAAAAAATTCTGCCGATTATCGATGCAGATGGCTCCGACTCCCAAATGTTTGATAACACGTTGGAGTTTTTGATGCTCTCCGGTCGTTCCTTGCCACATGCAGCAATGATGATGATTCCTGAGCCATGGTCCAAGCATGCGACGATGAGCGACGAGAAGAAGGCTTTCTACGAATACCATAGCTGCCTTATGGAGCCATGGGATGGGCCTGCAGCCATTTCCTTTACGGATGGCCGCATGATCGGTGCTGTTCTGGATCGTAACGGATTGCGTCCAGGCCGCTATTATATAACCAAAGACGATTTGATTGTACTTGCTTCCGAGGTAGGGGTACTGAACATTGCTCCTGAGCGGATTGCCAGCAAAGAACGTCTGCAGCCGGGCAAGATGCTGTTGATCGATACGGTCGCCGGACGTATTATACCGGATGAAGAGGTTAAAGCAGGGATTGTTGCTGAGCAGCCTTACCGTGCTTGGCTGGATGAGCACCTCATTTCACTTGAGGAGCTGCCACAAGCCGAAGTTGTTCCTCAGACGGACCACGCTACCGTGCTGCAGCGTCAGCAAGCGTTTGGTTATACCTTTGAGAACATTCGTAAAGTGATTGAGCCTATGGCCAAGACAGGTGTTGATCCACTTGGATCGATGGGGTATGATGCGCCGCTTGCCGTTCTTTCTGACAGACCACAGCTGCTGTACAGCTACTTCAAACAGCTGTTTGCCCAAGTAACCAACCCGCCGATCGATTCCAACTTTGAGGAGATCATTACGGCACAAGGTACAACGGTAGGTCCAGAACGCAATCTGATTCAGCCGGAACCGGAAAGCTGTCGTCAGATCCGTTTGGCTACACCGATTTTGACCAATGCTGAGCTTGCTCAATTGCGTGAGATCAAGCGTGATGGTTTTAAAACCGTAACGTTGCCGATCTTATTCAATCCAACTTCCGGAACACAAGCACTGGAAGAAGCAATGGAAGCTTTGTATACAGCTGCCGACGAGGCTATTGCTGATGGGGCTAACCTGTTCATTTTATCCGACCGTGGCGTGGATGCGAATAACGCTGCAATTCCTGCTTTGCTGGCTGTATCGGGTCTGCATCATCACTTGATCCGCGTAGGCACGCGTACCAAAGTGGGCTTGCTGCTGGAATCCGGCGAACCGCGTGAAGTGCATCATTTTGCTCTGCTGCTTGGCTACGGTGTGAGCGCAATTAATCCTTATCTGGCGATGGAAACTCTGATTGATTTGTCCAGCCAGAACAAATTGAAAGATCTCACTATCGAAAAAGCACTGTACAACTACGTGAAGGCTTCAACAAAAGGTGTCGTTAAGGTATTAGCCAAAATGGGGATTTCCACCATTCAAAGCTACCGCGGCGCACAAATTTTTGAAGCTGTTGGCTTGGATCAATCCGTGGTTGATAAATATTTTACATGGACGTATACGCCAGTGAGCGGTATTCAGATTGATACGATTGCCCAGGAAGCGATTTTACGCCATGAACGGGCTTACTCCGAGCAGGAGGGTCGTGATCGTGGACTGGATACAGGCGGAGAGCTGCAATGGCGTAAGAATGCCGAGGAGCATCTGTACAACCCGGAAACGATTCATGCACTGCAAGCGGCGGTAAGAACGAACAATTATGAGATGTACAAAAAATTTGCAGGTTTGGTACAAGGTCAAGATGAGAAATTTATGTCGCTTCGTGCTTTGTTCTCGTTCAAATCGCACCGTGAACCCATTTCTATTGATGAAGTTGAGTCGGTAGAATCATTGTTCAAACGTTTTAAAACCGGTGCGATGTCCTATGGCTCGATTTCCAAAGAGACGCATGAGGATATGGCGATTGCGATGAACCGCATCGGCGGTAGATCGAACACAGGTGAAGGCGGAGAGCATTATGATCGCTTCACTCCGGACGAGAATGGCGATTCACGCCGCAGTTCGATCAAGCAGGTTGCATCGGGCCGTTTTGGCGTAACGAGCAACTACCTGGTGAATGCGGATGAAATTCAGATCAAAATGGCGCAAGGCGCCAAGCCGGGTGAAGGCGGCCAACTTCCGGGTACGAAGGTTTATCCATGGGTAGCCGAGGTTCGCGGTGTTACACCAGGCGTAGGACTGATCTCGCCGCCACCGCATCATGATATTTATTCGATCGAGGATTTGGCTGAGCTTATTCATGATTTGAAAAATGCCAATCCGCGTGCAAGAATCAGCGTCAAGCTCGTATCCGAGGTAGGTGTCGGCACGATTGCTGCCGGTGTAGCCAAAGGTAAAGCCGATGTTGTATTGATCAGTGGCTATGACGGAGGAACGGGTGCTTCACCGCAAACAAGTATTCGTCACGCAGGACTTCCATGGGAGCTTGGTCTGGCTGAAACGCATCAAACGCTGATGCTGAACAATCTGAGAAGTCGGATTGTGGTTGAAACTGACGGTAAGCTGATGACAGGCCGTGATGTTGTGGTTGCTGCTCTACTCGGTGCCGAAGAGTTTGGATTTGCAACGACACCTTTGATTGCACTTGGCTGTATTATGATGAGAGTTTGTCATCTGGATACGTGTCCGGTCGGTGTCGCAACACAGAACCCGCGGCTTCGTGCCAAATACACTGGGGACCCTGAGCATGTGGTGAATTTCATGAACTTTGTTGCCCAGGATGCTCGTGAGCTGATGGCTGAGCTTGGATTCCGTACCATTGAAGAAATGGTGGGTCACACGGAATTTCTGGAAACGAAGCAAGCCATCGACCATTGGAAAGCCAAGGGCGTTGACTTGACACCGCTACTACACAAGCCAGAGGTTGGCGAAGATGTGGGCAGCTTCTGCTCCATGGCTCAGGATCATGGACTTGAGAATTCTTTGGATATGAAAGAGCTGTTAAGCATTTGTGAGCCTGCTCTGGAAGAGAAAAAGAACGTGCATGCGATCCTTCCGATTCATAACGTAAACCGCGTTGTTGGTACCATTTTGGGTAGTGAGGTTACGCGCCGTTATGGACGTGAGGGATTGCCGAACGATACGATCCGCATTCATTTTAATGGCTCTGCAGGTCAAAGCTTTGGAGCTTTTGTACCTAAGGGCATTACGCTCTCGCTGGAAGGCGATGCTAACGACTACGTCGGCAAAGGCTTATCTGGCGGTAAAGTTATCGTATTCCCATCCGAGCAATCGAGCTTTGCAGCGGAAGAGAACATTATTATCGGGAATGTTGCTTTCTACGGAGCAACCGATGGAGATGCTTATATTCGCGGTATGGCAGGGGAGCGCTTCTGCGTACGGAACTCCGGCGTTCGTGCAGTAGTTGAAGGTGTAGGAGACCACGGCTGCGAATACATGACGGGTGGACGTGTAGTCGTATTGGGTCCAACCGGACGTAACTTCGCAGCAGGAATGTCGGGTGGTACTGCTTATGTACTTGATGAGCATGGCACCTTCAAAGACCAATGTAACCAGGATATGGTTTATCTGGAGCAGGTTGAAGAGACCTTCGAGGCTGAGGAGCTGCGCAATATGATTCAGCGTCATGCTACCTTTACTGGAAGCTCGGTAGCTGAACGTGTCCTGAAAAACTGGGAAGAGTACGTGTGGAAATTCGTCAAGGTCATTCCGAGGGACTACAAACGGATGTTTGAAGCGATTGAACGCGTAAAACGGTCCGGTTTAAGTCAACAGGAAGCGATGCTAGTGGCGTTTGAAGAAAATATGAAGGATGTATCCCGTGTAGGCGGTAACTAATCCTTAACATCAGTAGGTTTGATAGGGTTCATGTCGTAATTTGCAAATAAGGTTTGCTTCGAGTCGGCTCCATCCTCTGTACCTTTACCGCACCTGTGTGGATAGGGGTACAGAGGATGGGCAGCTCTTGGCTCCTCGATTGAAATGACATGAACCCTTTAATCACATTAATATTTAAAGCGCTTTCACAATCCAATATGGAGGTATGGGAATGGGTAAACCAACCGGATTTATTGAATATGAGCGCCAAACACCAAGCGAGATTTCACCATTGCTGCGCATTAGTCATTGGAACGAATTTAGTGTTCCGTTATCGGAAGACAAGCTGCAAAAACAAGGTGCACGTTGTATGGACTGCGGAATCCCATTTTGTCACACAGGCACCTTGATTAGCGGCATGGCAGCTGGCTGCCCGGTCAACAACCTGATTCCCGAATGGAATGATCTCGTCTATCAAGGTGAATGGCGTGAAGCGTTGGAGCGTTTGCATAAAACGAACAATTTTCCCGAATTTACCGGTCGTGTTTGCCCAGCTCCCTGTGAAGGCTCCTGTACCGTGGGCTTGAGCGGATCACCCGTCACCATCAAGAACATTGAAAAGTCGATTATCGATAAAGGCTATGCAGAGGGCTGGGTTGTTCCCGAGCCTCCGATTATTCGAACAGGCAAGAAGGTGGCAGTAATAGGCTCAGGTCCTTCCGGACTGGCATGTGCAGCACAACTTAATAAAGCGGGTCATACCGTAACCGTCTACGAAAGAGCGGATCGGGTTGGTGGCCTCCTGATGTACGGTATTCCGAATATGAAGCTGGACAAAAAGTATGTGCAGCGTAGGGTTGACCTGCTTCGGGCAGAAGGCATTACCTTTATTACCAATACCGAGATTGGCAAGGATATTCCGGCAGCGCAGCTCAAGGAAGAGTTTGATGCCATAGTATTGTGCGGTGGTGCGACCAAAGGTCGTGATCTGAACATTGAGGGCCGTGAGCTGAAGGGTGTTCATCTTGCTATGGAATTTCTCTCCAAGAATACGAAAAGCTTGCTCGACTCCAGGCATCAGGATGGACAATTTATTTCTGCAGAAGGCAAGGATGTGATTGTGATTGGTGGTGGCGATACAGGTACAGACTGTGTAGGCACCTCAATCCGCCATAAATGTCGCAGCGTTACCCAATTCGAGATCATGCCGCGATCACCGGAAAAGCGTCCTGCTAACAATCCTTGGCCAGAATGGCCGAAGGTACTCAAAGTCGATTATGGTCAGGAAGAAGCCACACAGCTTCAGGGACAGGACCCGCGTCAATATTTAATCAATACGAAGAAATTTGTTGGTGATGAGAACGGCCATGTGAAGGAACTGCATACCGTTCTGATCGAATGGCAGCTGGATACGCAAGGTCGGTTTGTACCGGTAGAAGTGCCAGGCAGTGAAAAGGTATATCCGGCGCAACTGGTTATGCTTGCGATGGGCTTTATGGGTCCAGAGTCCACGGTGCTTGATCAGTTGGGAGTTGAAAAAGACGCACGCTCCAATGCCAAGGCCGATTACGGCAAGTATGCCACCAATGTAGAAGGTGTATTTGCGGCTGGAGATATGCGGCGCGGCCAAAGCCTGGTCGTATGGGCGATTAATGAAGGACGCGAGGCTGCCCGCGAATGTGATCGGTTCCTGATGGGATCATCGAATTTGCCGTAATGACCATATTTGATCGAACAGGAACGTTTATCGGTAACGATGAACGTTTCTTTTTTTCATGTCAGCGTAATAGACTAGTTAAGGACCTGGGCCGGTTTAGTTCCAATGACTCTAGTCCGGAATTAAATAAATGTGCTAAGGTGTATCCAATAAAACACGCAGGAGGCGGATTTATGTTAACGGAAGAAGAGAAAACAATCGCGTTACTATCACACGTGTTATGCCTGGTTGGAGGCTTTCTTGCCCCGCTGATCATTTGGCTGCTTAAAAAGGATCAATCAGCCTACATAGCCGAGCATGCGCAGGAATCACTTAATTTTCAAATATCGGTCTTGATTTATTCTACTGTTGCCGGATTCTTGTGCATTATTTTTATCGGCTTTGTGCTGCTGCCTTTGATCGGTATTGCCGCTCTGGTTCTCATCATTGTGGCAACGCTCAAAGCCTATAAAGGGGAAATGTACCGTTATCCTCTTACGATTCGTCTGATTAAGTAACTGAGATCGAGAGGCTGATCCCTTCTTATACCCCCTTTAATCGAAGGCTGGCGGCGAATACTATTTTATGCCAAGTTAAGTTTAAGGAATCTGGAGGGATCAGGCGAATGTCTTTTTCACCAACACTTGCACTCAAGAATAGCCTCGACGAAAACTGGGTCCAACTCATGATCGCGGCTCGCAGCATGGGTATTTCCAAACAAGAAGTGTTACTTTGTATCCGACAATTACAGAAACAAAATAAACGTAAAGCCAGATGAGCATTAGGAAAAGCCAAGTCCATACCTACCTTGTTAACACGAAGCGTTTATCGCTTGCTGTGTTATTTTTTTTGTCCACACAGCTACAGAGTGGGGGAAATATGGTAAAATAATTAAAAGCGTTTCAGTCAGTAGATAGGGGAGTAGCTGCGATGTTAGGCAAAAGAGTCAAGCAATTACGTCTGGAAAAAGGATACTCGTTAACCGAGTTAGCTGATAGGGCAGGTGTTGCAAAGTCCTATCTGAGTTCAATTGAAAGGGATATCCAATCCAACCCATCCATTCAATTTCTTGAGAAGATTTGCGCTGTACTTGAGGTTCCCATGGAAACGTTCTTGCATAATAAAACCACTCCCCAAGAGGAACTTGATGAGGAGTGGCTGAAGCTCGTGCGAGAAGCTATGGCATCGGGAATTAGCAAAGAGCAGTTTCTGGAGTTTCTACAATACAATAAATGGCGTAAAGATAATCAGCAATAAGGATACGGTGCAGCACTAGCACTTACTTTTGACCTAACGATTGATAGGCTTGCTGCATCAGCTTATAGCTTTGCTTGACACGTTCGACATAAGTCACTTGATCCCAGGGTTTCCAACTGTAAATCGGCAGTTGGGAAACCGGATAGCTTCTGGTGCCTTCCAAACCGGTAATCTTGCCTGTAGCACGATTGACAATCCATGGAACAAGACGAATACCCTCTGTAGGCTGTGCAAACAACCTTTTCTCCTTATCCTCGTAGCTGATGACCTGCAGTGAGCTAGGGTCCGTGAAGCCAAGCAGCATCCAGGGAATTCTGACCTCAATCGTATCTCCTTGTGCTTGCCACATGGATAACGAATTATATTGTGGCGAATCTGGATTCGTAGTGCCGCGTCGTAATGCCCCAACAGAAACCTCTTCAAAAGGACCGTATTTCTTGGAATCAGGAGGACTGAATTCCAGACCAACTGCCAGCTTCCAAGTATTAAATACCCCCGAATCGTCAACGAATTCCTCCGGTGTCCAAGCCTTCATCCCATATTGCTTTCCATATACCCGAGTATGCATATCATAATTAGATGCGATCCGCACATCGGACTCGCCGTCCTTACCTAATACAATCAATGCTTCCAAGCCTTCATCGAGCGTTTTATCGCCTAGCTCTTTGGCATGTTTGTTTCCTCCAGGCAGTGTATCTACGCCAAGGTATAATAGCTCTCGCTCTGGATCAAATGGCTGCTCCAATTTGGCATTAATATAGACATACGCTTCGTCATGTGTCATCGTGATTTCTTTCAAGCCGGGATAGGATATATCCAGCTTCTGCTTGTCTGACGATTTCAACGCATCCCAATCACGGGTGGCGCCATCGATAATAAGCGGACCATCCTTGGAGGACAGCATGGCGAGCAGTCCAAAATGCTGCTCATTAGTCAATACATTGTGCCATAGCTTACGCCGAGTCGCTGGAATTTCAAAATGCATCGTGTTCCAGGTGCGTTTAAACCATTCATCCTGCCAGGAAAATACCGCTGCTCCCGCCATGCCTTCACTATAAATATCCTGCAGCAAAGAGGCGTCAATTTGGCCTTGCTCCTGTTCGTCATGACCGCCTTGGTCGCGCCCCATCGATCCAAGATGGGCAACACCCATGGAAGAGGGGACACCGAATTCGCTAATGATAACGGGCATGCCTGCATGATAGGCTTTCAGCTTACGGAGATAGCTTTTGTAGGTATTAGCCGTACCATCTGCTTCACGAACATCCTGCAGCGTATCATCCAATCGAAAGAAATCGGGGTAATACGGATAAGCATGAAAAGTGGCAAAGTAACCGGCCGCCCAGTCCTTGACCTGAAGATGTGTCGCATCCACACTGACCATATCCTCTTCGATCAGAACCTCACCAGGGTGGGTCAGCGGATCGGTCGTTACCCAATTCGTAAAAGCAAGTGGGTGTTTCCAACCGAATGGAGCTTCCGCATTGGCAAGATGATCCAGCATTTCTGCCAGCCAGTTCTCGAATGGATTTGCTTGAGGCTTGGCAGACAGGTAAGTACCGATAAAATCTTTTTTATCCTTATGTTGTTCATTCGTATTTTTCACCATTGCCGGGTCCCACTCGGTCCCGATATGCCAGCCCAGCAGGTAAGGACCTGCATTGGACCGATAAATGCCACTGGCTTGCCCAAAGTGCTCAGGGATATCAATGCTTCCATACACCGCCCCAACAGCATCAGTGATCTCACTTTTAAAACGATTGTAGATTTGTTCGATATAGGCATCCTTCTTTTCAATCAGCTCTTCTTCCGGGGTCCATATTCCTTGTATGAAATAGAGTGGTTTCTCGGCATGCTGTTGATTGTATTCGACCAGTGCATCGTAGAAGACTGGCTTCAGAATCGTATACACCCGGATTGTATTCGCACCCATGTCCTGAATCTGGGCGAACCATCGCAGATAGTGATCCTTCGTGATTGGAAGATCCCCGGGGTCGTATCCTGGGAGGGCAGCACCCAGATTAACCCCTTTGACAAAGAAGGGGGTCCAGGCTTGCTGATCATACAGTTCGATATGATCCTGCTGTGTACGGAATTTTAAGTGAGTTCCGTCGGCGGCCAGAACAGTCTCCACTTTTTTGGCGGGCCAATAATGCCAGATGAGGTAACTCACAACAAGTCCTATGAGTATACGGATCAGCCATTTGGCGTATACGGTTGTTTTCGCATCCATATCGGGTGTGCTCCTTTAACTCATTATGCTAGCAGCCGGTGAATTCGGGCCTCCAGCTCAATGGGGGAAAATGGCTTTGTAAGGATATCTGAGACTCCCAGGTCAAAGCATTTGCTGAACTCCTGCTCGAGTCCGAGATCGGTAAGCACCATGATTTTGCATTGGTTTTTTAATGTGCGAGATTGGCGAATTCGATGAATTAACTGATAACCGTCAAGTGCGGGTAGATTGAGTTCTGTAATCACCAGGTCTGGTGGCGTTTCATTAATTAATTGGAGACCTTCCATACCGTCCTGAGCTGGGCGAACATCATAGCCTCGGTGACTAAGTCGTGCTGACAGGAAATCGAGCAGATCGGTATTTTGATCAATCATAACAATAGAGGATGCGGTCTCGACTTGAATATGACGATGAAATACACGGATTTCGCGATCTACCGTATCCTGATTATTGGTCATAGCGATCATTTCTGACATTGCGGGTGCATTCAGCACTGCACTTTCAGGAAAGCTGGCTGCGGTTATAGGTCCGGTCAAGAGGCCTGACTGCTGTAAGATATCCTTGATGGACAGGGAAAGGAAGTGTGTATGGGCGAGAGGTTGCCCGGGTAATACAACAACGAGAAGTGATTCCCTGGGTTCATAGCTCATTAGGATGTTAAGCGTCGTATCCTCCATACTGATTCGTGTCTCCAAATCCTGCATCTCGATCAATCCTGGATTACTGATATGTGCGAGGATGAGACCGCATTTGGCCTGCCCGGAAGCTGGCAGCTGCTCGGTGACCTGCTCATATAGATGGTAAGATAAATCGTTATGGATGATAGCTGACATATTCATAATGGGAACACTCCTTTTGATTATGGTTGGGCATATAGGTTACATAACAGTCGCTTTGGACGATTGTCCTGGTGATAGCTGCGTCTGAGGTAGGGGCTTCTCAGTGACATCCTCTTTCCAGCTGCGACGTACCATGGTGCCCCAGCTGTTATTACGGCGCAGGAAGTCTGCATGACCCTGCAGCTTCCACAGTGCATTCATTTGGTCATAACCGATAGTCATCAGCATCGAATACCCAATGATTTTCCAAATGTCAGTGGTTTGTGTGCTGCGTTTAAAAGCAATTTCCTCGATGATGAGCGACCCGGTCGTGAACAACAGACTGATAAGCAGATTGATCAATATAAAAGCTAACAAAATCGGCCATTGCGTCATATTCATCACCACATAAGCAAGTAGTGCGACCAAGCCTGAGAGCTTAATAAACGGACTTAACGTTTCGTACAAGATGGTGTAGGGCAGGGCTAGCCATCCGATGATTTTATATTTGGGCACGAACAGCATCGCTCTAAAATGAATAACATTCCACAAATTACCTCGAATCCAGCGCTTTCGCTGTGATCCAAGTATGCTTAACGTATCCGGTGCCTGTGTCCAGCACACCGCATCAGGGCAAAAAAGAATCCGGTAAGGCAGCCCTTGCTGAAGCATATAACGGTGCAGCTTCATGACGATATTCATGTCTTCACCCGGACAATCCGCCTCATATCCACCGACTTCAACCAAATAGTCTTTACGAAATAAACCAAAAGCTCCTGATACGATCAACAGACCGTTTAAGGCACTCCAGCCGATGCGTCCTCCAAGGAAGGCTCTCATATATTCTACATATTGCATAGCCGGCAATGATTTACGGGATAAGCGATGTTTGGTCACACGCCCACCCTGTATCGTACTGCCATTCGCAATCCTCACATTTCCTCCAATAGCGATGTGCTGCTCCGGATTTTCCATATACAGCTGGACCAAACGGATCAGCGCATCCTTTTCTAGCATCGAATCAGCATCTATGGTAGCAACCAATGGATATTGGGCTACATTGATACCGGCATTAAGCGCGTCGGCCTTGCCACCGTTCTGTTTGTTGATGACGACCAGCTTGGGGTACTGCGGATTGTGATAAATTTCTTCTATAGACTTCGATTGCACAAGGCTGCGGATGGAGCTTGGACGGATCCTTGTGAGCTGAAATTCATCCACCAGCACCTGCAGGGTGCTATCCTGAGAGCCATCGTTAATAACGACGACTTCGTATTGGGGGAATTCCAGTGCCATCAAGGAACGGACATTATCAATGATGGTCAGTTCCTCATTGTAGGAAGGGACGAGAATGGAAACAGGTGGTACATGCTCTGAGCCTGATAATTCGCGAAATCGTGAATACATCGTGCTTTTGATCTGTGTCCGCATCCGCTGTGATGAAAGTGCCATAATCAAAAAATACAATAAGCTGGAACCTGCGATCAGGAAGGTGGCGAACAGCCCATATTCTAGTAAAAAAGCTCTCATCTCGTTCTCCTTTCTACGAACTGATTCGCAGTTGTGTCACATTGCGGTCAACATAAGACGCATTGAACATTTTTTCATACAGGTGGGAACATTCATTGAAATATAGAAGCTGCCTGATGTCTTGGGCGGCCAAAGACTCCGCCGATTCCATATGTTCATGTATGGCAGCTCTGGCCATATCACGATGCAGCTCTTCATCAGCAGCCATAGCAGCTTCACACATGGCTTGGAAACCGTTCATACCCAGCTTGGACAAGCTTGCAATAGCGTGATGACGTACCCACCACTCGGAATCCAACATGGCGTGTTTCAACATATCTGTGAAATCGCCAACAGGCTGCTGGCCTGCGACTTTTACTGCTGCAACCCGGATCTCCCAATCCGAATGCTGCATAAAAGCAAGAAGCTGATCCGGTAGCAGCAAATGAGTGTACTGGAGCAGCAGCTTGGAGGCTTTAACACGTACCTCTTTGTGCTCCGATTGGACAAGGCTGTTCAGATAAGGAATGGCCTCAGGTACATTACGCCCAGAAAGTCCGACCAAAGCAACGATGATCAGGTCTTCCTCCTGAGTCAGCAGCATTTCCAGAAAGACAGGGATTGGATCCAAGGTGGATGAACCTATGATATCCATGATCAAATGCTGGCTCTGCGGGTGATGCTTGACTAGTCTCAATATGAGCTTGCGCAATTCACCTGGCTGCTGTGCGCATTTGGCAGCCGCGCGGCCGATCACAAAAGCAGTGGATTCATCCGTTTCGCGTTCCAGAAGGGAAAGCAACTCGCTTGTACATGTTTTGGCTCGCATAACACCAAGATGATATACGGCATCTATGCGTTCCCAGTGTATATGGCTATGCAGACGATTGCGATTTAGCTCGACAAGCCCCATTTGCTCGCATAATTCACTTAGCTTATCGCGGTGTGAACCCTCAAGCACCTCGATCCATTCCAATAGTTTTTGTTGTATGGCTTTGAGTTCATTGATGGTAAGCTTACCGGGTGGAGGTAATAATGCCTCCGGGCTGTCCATATTGATGCTGAGATATTGGAAATACTCCTGATGTTGGAGCAAACATGCAGCGGTTTGCTGGTCTAAGGAAAGGCTCCTTGCACGTAATGTGAACAAGATAACAAGCATTACCATAATGAGTAATCCGAGTATCGATGTTATCACAATCATGGGTTGCAATGAATTCGTGAGCATCCAGGCATCTCCTTCCGCTAGTTATTCAGTCAGCTTTATCACATCACCTATTCGACGGTAACGCTTTTGGCTAAATTTCTTGGTTTATCGACATCATTGCCCCGAGCCAAGGCTGCATAATAAGCAAGCAGCTGTAAAGGAATAATGGCAATAGCCGGTGCTAGCAGAGCATCTGTACGAGGCACATAAATGACTTCATCAGCTGCCTGGGCAAGCTCCATATTACCTTCGAAAGCGACCCCGATCACATAAGCGCCGCGTGCCTTGACCTCTCGAATATTACTGATGGTTTTCTCAAGCACAACTTCCTGCGTAGCCAGCGCAATGACCGGCGTTCCATCTTCAATTAAGGCCAGTGACCCGTGCTTCAGCTCACCGGCTGGATAAGCCTCTGAATGAATGTAAGATATTTCTTTTAGTTTCAGTGAGGCTTCCATGGCTATCGTATAATCGAGTCCGCGACCGATGAAATAAAGATCATGGTAACCTGCAATGTGTTCGGCTATCTGTTCAATCTGTGTCATATGCCCAAGCATATTTTGCACCTGATCCGGAAGCTCTTTGATTTGTGTCAGCAGTTGCGCGCGTGCAGCCAGGTCCATAGAGCCAATGCTTTGACCTATGTACAATGCCAGTAAATAGAAGGCTATTAGTTGGGAGGTGTAAGCTTTTGTAGAAGCTACTGCGATTTCGGGCCCTGCCCATGTCATTAACAGATGGTCGGCTTCTCGCGCTACTGAACTGCCAACAACGTTGGTAATCGCCAGTACCCGGGCACCGCTCAGCTTGGCCTCGCGAATTGCCGCTAACGTATCGGCGGTTTCTCCGGATTGACTGACAGCGATGACGAGTGTATGTTCCTGAATAATGGGCTGACGGTACCGATATTCAGAAGCTACATCGATCTCGACGGGGATTCGTGTCATCCGTTCGATAATGGATTTACCGACACATGCTGCGTGGTAGGCGGTTCCGCAGGCAACAATCTGAATATGTTTAATTTCACGAATATGTTCAGGATTCATCATCATATCGGGCAGTGTTATACTTTGGCTATCCTCATCAATCCGCCCACGAAGTGTGTCCCGATATGCACGAGGCTGTTCCTCAATTTCTTTTAACATAAAATGATCATAACCATTTTTTTCTGCCATCAAAATGTCCCAGTCGATATAAAGCAGCTGCTTGGCGATAAAGTTCCCTTCCAATGTCATTAATTCAACGCTTTCCCGTGAAAGCACAGCCATTTCTCCATCACCCAATACATATACATTCCGCGTATGCTCCAAGATAGCCGGTATGTCCGAGCCGATAAAATTCTCACCCTCGCCTACACCAATAATCAAAGGACTTGCCAAGCGAACGGCAATCAATTTATCTGGCTCATGCTCAGATAACACGACAATGGCGTAAGCACCTTTAATTCGGGCTACCGCTTGCTGCACGGCTTGGATCAAGTTGTCTTTATAGTAATGGGCAATGAGGTGGCAGATGACTTCTGTGTCCGTTTCCGATAGGAAGTGGTGACCAAGCTGCTCGAGCTCTTCTTTTAGAACCATATGATTCTCAATAATACCGTTGTGTACAACCGATATTTTCTTTTCGTTATCTGCATGTGGGTGAGAGTTCGTATCCGAGGGCTTGCCGTGTGTTGCCCAACGTGTGTGGCCTATCCCAGCGTAACCAGTCAATGGGTAGTCTGCGAGCCGTGATTCCAGCTCGCAAACTTTGCCTTTAGCTTTACGAATATGAAGACCCTGAGCAGTTTGTACAGCAACTCCCGCAGAGTCATAACCACGATACTCCAATTTTTTCAAACCTTCGAGCAATATAAGCTGTGAGTCCCTGTTTCCTATATATCCGACAATACCACACATATTTATGATTCCTCCTTAGTTCCTTTTTGACCAGCTTACCTTGTGGTGACAACAAGTACCATTACCCATTATTCTTAATAACGAACATTAAAATGGATTATAACGCAAATTTATCGAAAATAAAAATGTTTGAACTTGGATTAGTTCGGTTTAAAGAACAATATCCTAGTTATTTCGCCGATATACTCCACAAAACTCCATAATACCGTTCTTTATAACAGAATATTTGTTCGTTATAATGAATTTCAGAACGAATGCGATTGTATTCGCTTATCTTGAACGAACAAAGGAGAATTCAGTTATGGCGCCTACCAAAGCAGATATTAAGCTTAAGGAAGAGGTGAACAAACCGTTTCTCGGGATGTTCTTTACGTTAATGCGGCCTAAACAGTGGACCAAAAATGTGCTCGTATTCGCGGCTTTGATCTTTTCAATTAGAATCGCCAATGTGGATATGCTGGGGCAAGCTTTCACTGGATTCATATTGTTCTGCCTCGTTTCCAGCTGCGTGTATATCCTGAATGATTATGTAGATCGTGATCGGGATCGCATGCATCCCGAGAAGAAGAACCGGCCATTGGCTTCAGGTGCTTTGAATCCGCAGATGGCACTGGCATATGGAATTGTTTTGTTGGCGGCCAGTTTTTTTGCTGCTTTTCGCTTTCATCCACCTTTTGGATTTGTACTGCTGCTGTATTTTGTCCTGAATGTTCTGTACTCGTATCGTCTTAAGCATGTGGTTATCCTTGATCTATTGATCGTGGCTTCTGGATTTGTGCTGAGGGCTGTTGGTGGGGGGCTCGTCATTGGGGTTCCATTAACACCCTGGTTTCTAGTATGCACGCTTTTGCTTGCGCTTTTCTTGGCGATTAGTAAGCGAAGGCATGAATTGGTTTTGTTGAAATCAGATAAAGGCGACCACCGCCATGTACTGGAGTATTATTCGATGGATTTACTGAATCAGATGAACGCTATTGTTACGACAGCGACAATTATGAGTTATGCACTGTTCACCTTCACTTCCGGACATACGATCCATCTGATGTGGACGTTGATATTGGTGCTGTATGGTATTTTTCGATATTTGTATCTGATTCATGTGGAAGGCAGGGGTGGGAAGCCGGATAAGCTCCTTTTGGAAGATAGACATATTTTAGTGACGGTTGTGCTGTATGCGATATCGGTGATGTTCATTCTGATGGTTTTCGATAAATAAACGGCAATGGGGGAGCAGGTATGAAGTACATAGAGTTGATAGCCTCCATTGTGCTGGGCGCTGTGGGACAAGTGCTGATGAAGTGGGGGATAGAATCGTTGAAGGCGGGTGACACGATTACGGTAACAGGATTTGGCTTACTTCGTGCTTGGCCTGTGGCAGCGGGCTTGGCTAGTTATGGTCTCAGCTCGATATGCTGGCTGCTTGCGTTAAGGAAGTTTCCGTTAAGCACGGCGTACCCGATGGTTAGCTTGGGTTATGTACTCGTGATGCTGATGAGTGTCTGGTTGTTTCATGAAACGATATCGATGCAAAAATGGCTTGGAGCAGCCGTTATTTTGGCTGGCGTTGCATTGATAGCCCGTTCAGGAGGGTGATATTGATGAGCTTAGATGCAGGGTACCTGTATCCGGTTTTGCCATTTGCTGCCTGGCTGTGCTCAGGTACGCTAAAATATGTGATTAATCGTCTGCGTTATGGTGTTGATGCCAGACAGCATATCGGTAATGGAGGATTTCCAAGTACCCATACGTCGGTGATTTCCTCGATCACGCTATTCATCGGCTTTGAGCATGGCTGGGGTACACCGTTATTCGGTTTGGCTGCAGCTATAACCTATATTGTGATGATTGATGCAGTTGGCATTCGCCGTGCTGTTGGCGAGAATGCGCGTTGGATTAACACATTAGCTGATGGAAAGGTACATTTACGCGAAAAGCAGGGGCATACACGTATGGAAGTGGCGGGAGGTTTGGCGGTCGGACTGCTGCTGGCATGGGCCGCTTCGAGCATGCTGTAATTCATGTTGAAAGGTGGAAAGTATATGAAAAATCGGTTGATAGCAATAAGTATGGTTAGCGGATTGACACTACTGACAGTAACCGTAGGTTCCTTGATCGTGCCTTCGCTATTGTTCATGCTCGGTATTTCTATAACGGCTCTACACATTTGGCCTGTTGTGGCATTGTCTGTCGGTATGGCGTGGATGGCAGCGAAGATGCTTCAGGTGGAACGACCAGGTCGTCTGTTAGGGGAAGCCTTGGCTGTTTCTATTTTATTATTCGTTGTATGCTTTTGGATTAGCGGTAGCTTTTACGATCTGTCCTATGATGGTCAAGCCTATCATCAAGAGTCGGTTATTTATTTGGCGAACGGCTGGAATCCTGTGTATGACGAAGCATTGAATGTATCAACCGGACATTCCCTGTGGATCAATCATTATGGAAGGGCATCGGAGATCGCTTCGGCAGTCATGTATGCAGCAACCGGCTTGATTGAGCATAGCAAGGTATTCAACCTGCTGATGATCGTTGCATCCTTCCTGCTCAGCATGTCAGCACTGCTGGCGTTGAGACCGGATCAAACTAAACGTGCTATCATCGTTGCCGCATTGCTTGCATTGAATCCGGTAAGTGTATACCAAGTATTCAGTTATTATGTGGACGGATTGTTAGCTTCAGTTCTATTATGTTTGGTGGCTTTGGCTTGCTTGATCTTTGCCAGACCGGGATGGCTACTGCTCAGTGCTTACTCGGCCCTGATGATTTTTGCAATGAATATTAAGTTCACTGGGATCGCCTATGCAGGTGTATTGACGCTCGGGTTGCTGGTAGCGTTATACATGAGTGAGCAGTTCGGGCGTTTGAAGCAGATGTTTATGATAGCGGCAGTGGGTGGATTGATTGGTATGTTTCTCATTGGGTATAACCCCTATGTCACTAATACCCTTGCGAAGGGGAATCCGTTCTATCCGTTGGCGGGTGCAGGGGCTGTCGATGTGATCGAGGACTTCATTCCACGAAACCTGGAGTCGATGAATCGATTTGAGCAGGCCGTGAATTCTAATTTTTCCGTCATGGCGGGTAATACCTCGGAGAAGACCCCTACGCAGATCAAACTGCCATTTACGTTCACAGAGCGCGAGTTGATTGCCTTGAGTGCACCGGACGCGGCGGTTTCTGGCTTTGGTCCGTTATTCAGTGGTGTGCTGCTGCTCTCTCTCATTCTGCTGGCACTTGGCTTTCACTATCGTAAAGGGGCGGCCATGGCTGCTATTGGGTTGATCGTCATACTAGCCATCTCGGCCTTTGTTAATCCGGTTGCCTGGTGGGCTCGCTACGTACCGCAGTTTTGGATCATTCCGCTCATTTGTGTGTGGCTTGGCTTTAGTATTAAAGGAAATCGAGTTGTAACGGGGGCAAGCTGGCTCTTAATAGCGGTTATTTCGATCAATACGGTAATCGTAGGCAGTACCTATACGTATTATCAATATACGTGGAACCAGACGCTGCGCGAGCAGCTCTCAGAAATACAATCGGCCCAGCTGCCCGTTAAGGCAGATTTTACGTACAGCTGGTCCAATCGGGAAAGGCTCACCAAGCTCGGTATCGCGTTCGTAGAGGAACGCCCTCTGAAATGTGAGGACAAGCTGACTTTGACTCACTCAGGAACATCGATTTGCATGCATCCGTAATTCAAAAGTAACGGTACATTATGGATCAAACGACTAAGGCTTCAGGTTTTTCCAGCCCGTGTAATCATGTACGGCTATGCCGGCGTAAGATACGTGGCCCTTCAATGAATCATCAATTAAGGTTAATTGTTGATTCATTACTGCCCGACCTTCTTCGTAAAAGGAAACAAAAGCAGCCTCGGAAGATGGATTGGTTTCGACACCGACAAAAACCTTTTTACCAAGCTGGTCAGCTAAAGCCAGATCATCAGCAGTAATCTCTATAAGAGCTTCAACCTGGTCCCGGTAGGACATCAGCGTGACTTCATCGAACATACCGATGAATTTCGCATTCAACCTGATACTGCTCTCATCAGGAATCGATATTTCATGAAGCCAGAAGGGCAGGGAGGCACTGACGGTTAAAGTGGAATCGTGTTTGACTTCGTTCGTAAATAAAGTCATCGCTGTGATCCAACTGCTTACCGTCACATCCCGCTCATTATGCCATTCCGGAAGCACGTAAGGTTCAATGTCGACCTGAATCCCGCTAAATCGTTCATTCTCTAGAACGCTGGCATTATAGTCTTTCACCCATTTAACCATGCTGACGATATACTGCTGCTGATCGGAGCGAATCCAGTTCGGGGCACCGTCCAAGGCGTGAATTTGAATACCTGCTTGTGCAGCTTCCTGGATAAAGGCGCGATAGGTGTTCTTGGCGACATCCGGATTCACTTGTACATAAATGCGGCCAATCGACTGCTCCTTTGCAAACTGGAGAACAGCCTGCCGATTCTCCACGGTACTGATCAATGAGGTATCCCACAGCCAGGTTGCTTTCATGGGATTGGGACGCGGCGATGCAGCATCACAAGCTGTAGAGACCACGCTCAAGAGCAATACCGTAACGATTATATAATTGATTACAATACGGGAACTGCTTCGGTTGATGAATATCAAACTCATTCTCCTTCGATTCATAGTTGTCCACATCAATCTGTCAGTCGTATCGAAGCTAATGGATGACATCTATTTCCTATTTCTTACAATACCCTCTTATTATAGTTGACTCTCGGATTGGCTTGAATAGTTCTTGTTGCGCAACTTTCGACAAAATTTGCATGAATCATAAGTCCTGTAACCCATGCTTGTCGCTTTGTGGCTTGAACCAGATGTTTTTGAACTGTACCCAATCGAGGGAATCGAGCGTGATCCCTTTTACGGAAGAATGAAAGGCTGTTTTAAGTCTTTTAAAATAAAGCAGTTGCAGTACATGCTCATCATGCAGGCGCCGTTCGATGCTGTGCAGCAAGCCTGCCCGTCCGTCACGCTGCGGTTCGCGAAGCGCGGCTTGTATGAATTGCTCGACGGCAGCCTTGCAGTTGGGTTCCAAATGATGCTGCATACTCTTGTACAAGTCGATCAGACGCAGCTCGGCATCATTGTCGAGCATAATGGAGAACAGTAATAGATCAGCCTGCAGGCGCCGTTCTCCCTTGAACTCCTCAACAGGAAGCAGTACCACTTCAATGTTTAAGCCTGCCTCACGCAGCAGGATTTGCACAAGCAAGGCATCCCGCTCGTAATGAGGGATTGTGCATAATACAATACGTTCCCCAACATATCCCGACATTTTGATTTTTCCCCGTACCTGCTCAAGCTCCGTCTCGGCAAGGTGTACAGGTGTATGGCGGATGAAGCTGTCAGCCGCATAGATCGCATCGCCGTCAATCAGCTTCAGCAGCTTGGCTTGATCGAATGCATCGTACACCGCCTCCCGAATCGCGGGGTCCTTCAGAGGACCCTGCTTTAATAGATTGAAGGTAACGAATTTGCAGGTTGTGCCCTGCTGCTGTACCTGCAGATAATCGCTTTCCTTCGTATCCGGCATCTGATAATTATGAATAATTTGAAAGCTCTCCAATGTGCGGAGCTGATCCTTCTGCTGTTCCTGCATATCTGGTACATGCCACAGCTCAACCCGATCCAAATGCGCTCTACCCTGAAAATAATCGGGGAAGGCATCGAGAATCGACATCGACGCATCATGAAAGGTGAGCTTGAATGGCCCTGTACCCGTAGGAGCAAGTGCAAATGCGGATTCTCCTTCACGATAGGAATCCGATGGAATAATGGCAGCCCGGTTCGTACTCATAAATTGCGGAAACAGCTCATTAGGCTCAGTTAAATGAATCGTTATCGTCAAGGGATCTATAATCTCGATCCGTTCAATTTGTTGAAATACCCAGCGGTATAACGAACGTGCGGAAGACTGCTTTAACCGCTCCAGCGTGAATTGAATATCCTCGGCAGCCAGCTCCTTGCCGTGATGAAAGCGAACACCTTTGCGTACATAAAAAGTCCATGCGGTTCTTGCTTTGTTGGCTTCCCAGGCATGAGCCAAATGTGGCTCGACCGTTTGCGTCAGCCGATTGTAGCTTACCAGACTGTCGAACAGCTGGTTGACCAAATGAGACTCAGCGGAAAAGTTCGTAAAAGCAGGGTCCAGCGTCTGGATCGGTTGAGTCAACGGAAACCGCAGCGTATCAAACCTTTTGCTGTCTCGCAGCTCACTGCTGTAACCGAAGTAGCCGTTTAACCAGCTGTGAAAGTTCGCCTTTAGCGAATCGGGTATCGAGGAAATGTTCATTTGCTCCAAAGCGCCGCGAAGGTCCTTGCGCTCGACCAGCTCTTTGGCCAAAAGCAGCACGACCTCTTCCACAGGCGTCAGAAACTGTAACAAGGAGCGGTTGCCCCGGCCTTTTCTTGGCGTCCATTGCAACCAGCCCTGCTTGTCCATCTTTTGCATAATCATCGTTACATTCCGATGCGTACAATCCAGGATGGCGGCTATTTCATCTAACATGATCTCCTGCTCCTGATGCTCTTGCGCATAGGGCAGCTTTTCCCGCAAACGTACATAATGGCTGGCCAGCTTCATGCTATCACCTCAATCTGTGAATACGGAGTGTTATCCGCCCTGTAAGGGCAATCCTGGGTAGGACTTAAGCATAACCGAACCTGAGCTGGAAAAACAGGAAATTTCCATTTGGAAAGTTGCCCTTTTTATTCCTGTTTTTTTGTCTACAATAGAATTATGCTCACGGACTGGGCTATTAATGGAGGGATAACAATGATAAAAAGCATGCGAACCACAGAAGGCTTTACTTTACACATGCAGTGGATTGAGCAATTTGTGAAGGAGGCGGAGCAAGCTTTGGAATTGGAAAATGTGAGGACGACCGCGCAGACTGTACTGTTCTATGCAGGTATGCACGTACAAATAGAAAAACAACAAGCCGCCGCTTCACAAGACCACAAGCTGAACGGTAGTCATCAAGCGGGATCATCACAGACAGAAACGACCAACGATTGGCTGCTCGCTCCAGAAGAGGAGGTCGTGAAGGCAGCTCTTGAGATCACCGCGGAATCGTTTCATCCACTGCTCAAGCTGTCTCTTCAAACAGTAATAGAAGATGAAGAGAGACTGCTGACCCTCGAAGAACGCACCTATATCCATTCCTATGCAAGTAGGTATATTAGTCAAATTAAAGAGAAGGTTAATCAGTTCGGAACCTATTGGCTGCATTAAAATAGATAGTCGGAGGTATAAAGTCTATGCAGGTACTCGACGAACAACCAAGCAAGCAGCAAACCATGCTGCTCATAGGTGCTCTTGTATGTGGTTGTATTCATCATCTCTTGTTCTATGATCAAGCATGGGGTGTTTCCTATCCATTGTTTATCGCTGTTTTTTATACGTATTTTTATTGGGCTTTGAAGGAGAGGATCGCGCTGCGTCTGGATGCTTCCTTTATGCTGCTCATCCCGATAGCCTTACTATCCTTAACGTATGCGGTTTTTTCAAATACACTGTTCATGGTGCTGAATGCATTTGCGATTCCTTGCCTGATCTTTGTGCATACCATATGGACGCTGCGGCGGCCTGCAATTCGCTGGTACGATGTGAGTATGGTGCTCGCTGTTCTGGAGCAGCTGTTCGGACATACGATGCGCTATATCCCGCGGCCTGCTGTCGTAGTAATCAGAAGCATCAAGGAAAGAATTCAAACAGGGCGTTCTCAGCGTATGTGGAAAATACTGATCGGCATTGTCATTTCACTGCCAATGGTTCTGCTTGTCGGATCGCTGCTTGCTTCCGCGGATACGATGTTCGATCGTATGCTTTCTCAGCTTCCGGAGCTTGTGGGTGATATGCATCCAGGTGAAACGATATTCAGGTTGATCTGGATCGGTTTCGTTACTAGCGGGCTATTCGCTTATGTGTGGGGTATGCTGTACCCATTGAAGAGGAGGCACAGACCGGAGGAGGAGATGTGGGGTAATCAGGCTCAAGCATCACTTGGCAATGCAGATCCCTCTGAATTTGGGCCGTCTTATGCTAACGTGCCTGCTGTTCCCAGGAAAAAAATTGGTCTGGACGCTACAGTAACCATAACGATCCTGCTGATTTTGAACACGATGTATGTGTTGTTTGCAGTCGTGCAGTTTTCTTATTTTTTTGGAGGGGGCATGACTGCGCTGCCTTTGGAAATGACTTACGCTGACTACGCTCATCGCGGTTTTGCTGAACTGATTGTAGTGACGGTTATTAATTTTACGCTGCTGATGATCACGCTGCACGGGACGGATCGTGCTGTACGATCGAATGACATATTCCTTCGAGGGCTCTTGGCTGTATTGATCGGCTGCACGGGTGTTATGCTTTGCTCGGCATTTTTGCGGATGCTGATGTATGAGGAGGCGTATGGTTTTTCGGAGACACGTTTATTGGTCGATGTATTTATCATCTTCCTATCGGTGCTGTTTACGATTGCTTTGGTAAAGCTGTGGAAGGATCGCCTCCAGCTGATGAAGCCTTATGCGATTCTGGCGTTAGCTGCGTATTTGATCGTTAACTATATGCAGGTGGATGCGATCGTAGCTTCCAACAATATCAAACGCTTTGAAGCCTTCGGCAGCATCGATACGGAATATCTGGGTTCCCTAAGCTTCGAGGCTGTGCCCTATCTCATAGATCTAAAACAGAAGCACCCGGAGCTGGATGGTACGGATAAAGCGATCCAGATCATGAAAAGACGCCTTCCGCTTCCTGGAGAGACGTCATGGGTATCATTCAATTTATCGATGTGGAAGGCTGGCAAAGCGCTGCAGGCAATCCCATTGGAACCACTGGAGCTCTATTCGAGATAGCCCACTTAAGCTTACATACCGGGTGCAGTCGAAGATATATAGCTGCGGATCGCTTCCGGAATTTCATATAGTGAGGCTAATGTTAAGAAAGCCCCCTGAGGCTCCGTGTCAATATCGACTTGATTATAGATCCATTCCTGTAGAGCAGGCATAAATATCGTGTTAAGGCCTGCTTTCAGAGCGGGGGTAACATCAGTGCGAAGCGAGTTACCGATCATCCAGGTCGATTTGCGCTCAAACTGCTGCTCGGTAATCAGCTGCTCCAGATATTCGTCTGTTTTGTGGCGGGTGACATGAATATTGCTGCCAAAAAAACGTTCCAAATCGGCTTCCGTTACTTTGCGCATCTGAATCATTCTGTCGCCGCCCGTATACAGATGAAGCTCGTGTCCTTCAGTCTCCAACTGGATTAGCGTCTCTTTCATCCCTGGATATGGCTCAATACTATGCCCATATACGGTTCTTCCAATTTCCGTCAATCGGGCAATTTCATCGGAATTTTTCGGTCGGCCGGTTAAGTCAGAGAAATAGTCATAGGTTTCAACGAATGACTCGGGAAAATGATTAGGATCAAAGCCAAGCCGCATCACACGATCCAGATCAGCCTCAGCCTGCTTTTTTTTGATTTCCTCGACAGGAACATGGTAGGTATGAAAAAACATCTCCATTAAATCCGCGAATTGCTCAACTACCAGATCAAAATATTTGTTGCAGTGAATTAATGTATCGTCCAGATCAAATAAAATCGTTTGCTTTATCATAGGTTGTCTCCGTTATTTTTTAAGCAGATTATATCATGGCATCAGGGAAAATCCTATCCTCAGTATGCCCTCCATGGAGCGTGTATCGCTCTAGATCATGCTTATTTCTGAGATCTCTGGAGGCCTTGTCATCTTTTGCTGAGCGAATGAATCTCCATGTAAGAGGTGTAGATGAGCAGGATTGAGCAAAGCCCATACATACTTCCACAGATAAAGCCAGCACTTGCCCAACTGTTCGCTTTCCAAAGGCCGATTATTAATGCAGCCAGGCTGATGGCCAGCAAAATATAGGTCCAACGTTCCCAGCCTTGCTGGGGTGATCGCTGCAGCGGAGAAGCAGGTTTGGGGGGCGCAGCAGGCTTTGTTGTACCATTTTCCTTCGAGGTGTCGTTCTGATCGTTTTTTTGATCCTGATGAATGGGATGACGCAGGGACAGCAGCCCCAGCAATATAAATAGAAGAGGCTGGTAGCTTAGCGTAATGACGGACGAACTGTAATTAACAAAACTGAATACCTCAGAAGTGCCTTTAAAAGCAAGCACGGTCGTCAGCAGGAGAAGCAGGGCGACAGGTGTATTCAATTTGCTGTAATCACGCTGATTCACCAGGCTCGCCATCCCCAATTGAAAGGCCAGGTAGACGAGAAGCAAACCACAAGCGGTAACCGGGAAACAGATAACCAGAACAAGCAAGTCCAGCCGATCCAGAAAGTCGGTAATATGAATCTGCTGGATCAAGGAATAGTTGGGGTAAACCATATTTCCTGGAATTGTCGGACCCAGTACCAGCACCTCGAGCACGATAAAGTCGAAGAGCATACAGGCTGCCATCAGGACGCCGTGCCGTATCGCAGAGCCAACCTGACGTGGCCCCCATAACGTATGTAAGAAGGCGCCCATTACAAAAATATCGCCAAACCAGCCCAGACTAAGTACATTGATTGAGAAAATGGAACTCCACGGTCTGGTCAGTACGGGCTGCATTAACCGGATGTCCATTTCGTTGGCCAAGGAAAGCGGTGTCAGCAGGATAATCAATACAAATGCAGGGAATAACAGGTCATTGACTCGTGCCAATACCTCCACACTCGTTTTGCCATATACGATAAACAGCAAGACCAAGACCAAGAGGATCATTTCCCCAGGGGTATTGGGCAGCAATGTAATCCCGATAAATTTACCGAAGGTGGATAAATCGCGTGTAAGAATCAGCCATAGATGAAACAGAAGTATCAGATTAACGATAGTTCCGATCACAGAGCCGAAGACGATTTTATTAATTTCAAAGAGATGTTTATTGGGAAAACGTTTGACCAGCATAGTGAACAGGGCTGCAACTCCGATCACGTATAGCACGGGAAGCATATAAGCCGACCAGGCATCCGAGTAGCCAATGCGAAATAATACCTGTTGGGTACTGATAAGACCACCGCCTGAAAGCAGAGCGGCAGTCAGCCAGGCGAATTGTCGGTAATTAATTATTTGTTTAGAGTCCATCTGCTCATCTGCCTTTGCAAGGTTCTATTTAAGTGTACTATTCAAAGATTGAAGGAGAGAGAACGCCCAAGGTGAGACATGGTTGACAAAAAAACGGGTAGGCATCGGGATGTTAACATGAAACAAGATGCACAAAAACAGGCTGAACGAGCATACATATACGATCCGACAAAGCCACCTGAGCGGCAAAGGCTGCTTGCGCATTTTCTTCAGGTTCAACAGTAGATTCAACACAAGTACAAAAAAAACGATAGTCAGGAATATGAGATTCATTGGCTGATCCGCTCCCTCGTAACATTATCAAAGATGAGCCCCGTATCTGTCAGCTGGCTTTGTACCTGTATATTAAATTTGGCGTCCTTCAAACTCTCTGGCCAGTTTTTCTCAAACTGAGATTTCCATTCGCCAGGATATGCTCTCCATAGAAAGTTTCCAAACTCGCAGGAGTCGACATTATTTTTAAGAGATTGATTAATGACATCCTGAACGGCACTTTTGACCTTCTTGGATATACCATCCTCGACCAATAAGATGTTTTTAGTTTGACTCAAATCGTAGTGGGACGTGTCCTCCATTAACGTAGCTTTTATGTTCAATGCTATATCATATTCCAGCTTTTGATTTATCAGCTTGGTGTTAATATTTGTTAGTGCTTCGTAGATCCGTGCAGACATTTGACCGTCTCCCATTTGAAGCGTGATGGAGTGGCTGATCATTTTTTGCCCATTGATGATACTGAGACCCATGGCTGTATCATTCTCCAACGTACCCACCATCTTATCATGGCGAAATTGTGCATAGCCTTTAAGTTCCACTTCCTTGGAGGATTCAACACCCTGTTCTGAATCCTTCACGTCCATATACACGGCAACCGGATCAGCACCAGGTAAGCTAAGTGAAATCCCAAAATCCTTGAAGTTGATGTCCATAACTGATTTGGACTTGATTAATTCACGTATGGCTTCAGATGGGAAATGCTCGAATTTGGGCGTGGAATTCATCATGTCGTAAGCTTTTCCCTTGGTGACAACGAGAAAGGTGGTCATCCGGCTTTCAGGGCTGCGCGGTACGGTATCGAAAAGCTCACGAATCCCCCGTCTTGCCAGATCCTCTCCAACCAGAATGGTTCTGCGATGAGCCAAAAACATACGTCTCGACATTCGTTTTTGCAGCTTCATATGGCATTCACGGTACGTTTCTCCGACTTCGGAATCTATATAGTAGCTCTTACCGCCATTTGAACCGCCGCCGCCACCGCCACCAGTGGCCCCACCCATTTGTCCCGGCAGCGGCAGCATAACCGTGTAACGAAGTTTTCCGTCCTTCTCCAAATCGATAGCGGAGGTCAGAATAAAGGCCATATCATTAATTTCTGTACGGTCCCAGCAGCCCGATAGCAGCGTTGAAACCAGCAATAACAGGAGTAAGCTTGTGCTGCGTGCGCTCATAGGGTATCCTCCTCCTTCTCATGGTGGATCGTTTCCCCCTTCTGCCCGCCTTGCTCTTTGATTTCAGCAGGCAGCTCGTCTCCCAAACGGATTGAATCCTGAACGGACATAAAGTAGGACCGATGCTTGTTGAGCCATAGAGGAGGGCGCACCGCGGTATCCATCAAATCGCCGACGGATAGAGGACCCAGTGGAGACAAATAAGGAATACCAAACGAGCGTAAATTAGCCATATGTCCGATAATGATTAATACCGAAATCAGGATGCCATACATGCCAAAGATCGAAGCGGCGATGATGATCGGAAAGCGCAGCATCCTAATTGCGATCGCTCCATTGAAGCGAGGAATCGTGAAAGAAGCGATTCCTGTTAGCGATACAACAATGACCATCGGTGCCGAAACAATCCCCGCCTGCACAGCCGCTTGCCCCACGACCAACGCCCCCAGAATACTGACGGCAGAGCCGATGGTTTTGGGAAGTCGGATACCTGCTTCACGTAGACCTTCGAACGTGATCTCCATGATTAATGCTTCTACAACAGCAGGAAAAGGGATCGCTTCTCGGGCTGCAGCTATGGATAGCAGCAAGGTAGTGGGAATCAAATCCTGGTGAAAGGTTGTTATGGCTACATATAAACCTGGTGTCAACAAAGAGAGGACCATAAAAATGTAACGTAATATTCGGATCAAGGACGCGATCTGAAAACGTTCGTAATAATCTTCATTGGATTGCAAGATGTCGGTGAAGACGAACGGTACTATCAATACAAAAGGAGTTCCATCGACGATTATTCCAACCTTACCCTGCAATAAAGCCGCAGCGACCGTATCAGGGCGCTCCGTATATTGAAGCTGGGGGAAAGGCGAATAAGCTGAATCCTGAATAAATTCTTCGATATAGCCGGATTCGAGCACTGCATCAATATCAATCTTCTCCAGCCTGCGCAGCACTTCTTTCACGATCTCCGGATCGGCAATATCGTCCATATAAGTGATAACAATACTGGTGTTGCTTTCTCGCCCGATTGTCATCGGCTTCATTTTCAAATGCGGTGTTTTCAGCTTACGGCGAATCATCGACGTGTTGGTACGAATGTTTTCCACAAAGCCTTCACGAGGACCACGAATGACGGATTCCGTTTCCGGTTCATTAATAGAGCGCTTCTCCATACCTCGAATGCCCATGAGCAGAGCCTGATTGTTACCCTCAACGATTAGTCCTGCATCACCGCTAAGTATAGAGATGAGCATATCTGAATAGTTGTCTGTTTTCTGCGTTTGACTAATGGGCAGTGTTGCTTCAACAATGGCATCGATCAGCTGTTCATGTCCCTCAAGGATCATGAGCGATTTCATTGCCTCGTTGGCGAATTGGGTATTGACCATGCCGTCCACGAACACAATGATCGCTGAGATGCCGCCTTCAATGGTGAACTCACGGATGACAAAATCCGAGCAGTCCGCGAATAAATGCTTTAAATAGTCTTTATTTTCCTCCAGTGTTACGAAGATCGGTACCGATTTTAATTCGTCAATAAATTGATAATCAAAATGGTGCAAAGTATCTGTCTGTTGTTTGCCGCGTTTGTTTTCTTTTCGGTTACGAAGCATGTTGACGACCTCCTTGAGTTTCCTGTGCTGCCAGCTAATGGCGGAGCGTCTCACGTGTAGGTTGCCTTAAATTGAAAATTTTATGTCTGTTTCGCAGAAACTTTGAACAATTTCTCTGCAGCGCCTTGTATAGCTCCTACGCGATAGGTCAAAGCTAGAGGACGAATGAGAAAGAGTTGACTACATGTGAGAAAGGGGCTGCGTTTCATTGTTATGGCTGGTTATTGTGCTGCTGATATTTATTTTTCAAATACTGACCATATTGCTGATTGAGTATCGCAAACCCGCCAAGACCCTCGCATGGCTATTTATTTTATTTGTTTTTCCCATTATTGGATTTGTTATGTATTATTTTCTAGCTACGGAATATTCACGCAGGCAAAAGGTACGACGGCATGAATTTAACTACGATTCGTTGCAGCATCCTGCAGGTAACAAACCTACTTCTATTGTTTTACCGTCAAATAGCAAGGATCATGAGCATGTTCCAGAGTCAAAGCAAGATGTGCTGTCTACGAAGAATCGTTTGGACGAGCTGCTAGACCAAATATCAGATGGGCCGCGTTCTACCAATAATGAAATCAAGGTACTTACTGACGCGGACGAAGCCTATCCTGCCATGCTGGAGGCAATGGAGGGTGCGAAACGGCACATCCATTTTGAAATCTACACCTTTCGGGGCGACGCTATAGGCCTGACTTTTCTGGAGCTGCTGATTCGAAAAGCGAAGCAAGGTGTTCAAGTGCGCTGCATATTCGACGGGGTGGGCAGCTATCAGCTGGAGCAGCGTTTTCTTGATCAACTTCGGCACGGCGGGGTAGAGGTTTATTTGTTTCTGCGACCCCTCATTGCTTTCTTCGATAAAAGGATGAACTATCGTAATCATCGCAGAATATTGGTAATCGATGGATATAAGGGTTATGTGGGAGGACTCAACATCGGTGCAGAATATATGGGTGCTGACCCGAAGCTTGGTTTTTGGAGAGATACGCATTTGGAGCTTGTTGGCACTGTTGTACATACACTGCAATCTATTTTTTTGAAGGAATGGATGTTTGTTAGCGGTAAGGATGTGACCGGTGGTGGTTTATATCCGGATGTCCGGACCTACGGAAACAAGTCTGCTCAAATTATTAGCAGCGGCCCGGATACGAAGCAGCATAAGATTTTACAGCTGTATTTTGGAGCCATTACTAATGCGCAGCAGCAGATTATCCTGATTACTCCATATTTTATACCGGATCCAAGTCTACGTATGGCTTTGAAAACAGCCGCAATCAGCGGTCTGGATGTGAAGGTTGTATATCCGCTTAAATCGGATTCTCCTGCTGTTAATTATGCTGCCAGCTCTTACTTTGAGGAGTTGATGGAAGCCGGAGTTCGCATTTATGGTTATCAAAAAGGATTTATGCATGCCAAAATTTTGATCATTGACGATAATTTCGCTTCGGTTGGCAGCGCCAATGTAGATCTTCGCAGCTTTTACAGCAATTTTGAATTAAATGCCTTGCTGTTTGATAAAAAAACGATCAGGCGACTTGAAGCCGATTGCGCCATAGACTTACGAAATAGTACGGAGTTAAAGCTGGAGATATTTCGATCTCGTTCACGCTGGCATCGCACCAAAGAAATTGCAGCCCGCCTACTCTCACCGCTTTTTTAAAAAGCGTATGCCTGCTATCCGCGGCGATGTGAATGATAGCTGGAGTGGAATGGACATGCTAAAAGAGCGTGTCCAACAGTACTATTAAACTCCAGGGAGGTAATCCAATGAGCAAGTCCAACACAAATACGAACAAATCGGAAGATAAGGAACCGATCAACGAAATTACAAAGGCACGAACCCAAGAAGACGCAGCTGCAATGAGCTCAGCCTCACCAGGTACAGGCGTGGATGTTCAAGGCCGTGAGGATTATTTCATGGACATCGACCGGATGGTCAATGAGGGCTTAGGCGGCGGCAATGTCACAATGAGTAACGGTCACATTGGAGAATCGACAACCGATACGATGACATATCCAGAATCTGTCCTTAATCATAAAGAAGAGAAGAGTTAAGCAAAACCCTCCCCAGAATAGTCGGGCGCATCCGCGCCAGCGCCCATCCCGTCCGGGATGAATTCGTTCAGAGCTGATCACAGTCTGTCTCATTCCAGCATTCAAGTAACCATGTTCAACGTATTTTCTTATTCACTCCAAAGGGGTCCAGATGGTTTAGCTCTCCGTGTCCCTCCCTTTTTAGGGAGAGGACTACCTCTTTGTTGCCACCTTTGATGGAGAGGGATATAATAGGGGGAAACCAATTCGGAGGCGGCTAAACGTTGAGTTCTTTGGACGAATTTGCACTTATACGGCGTTTGACAGAAGGAAAACAGTCAGCTGCTTTTCAGCAGGCTAGCGGGGTCGACATAGGAATCGGAGATGACGCGGCAGTTGCGTATTTGGCACCTGGATGCCAGCTTGTGATGACCTGTGATACGATGACGGAATCGGTCCATTTTCAACCGCATACGATGCGTGACAGCGATGTGGGCTATAAAGCCATGGCTGCCGCGATCAGTGACATAGCGGCAATGGGGGCAATACCGCGTTATGCGCTGGTTGCGCTCAGCATTCCACAGGAAACGCCACAGCATAAGCTGGAAGCCGTTTATCAAGGGCTGTATGAATGCGCCAATCGCTGGAGTGTCGTCATCGTTGGTGGAGACACAACCTCCTGTATTGGTGGTCTGACTTTAACCGTTACCGTGATCGGTGAAGTTCCCGATGGTCAGGCATTGCTGCGTTCAACGGCCAAAACAGGTGATGTTGTATTCGCCACGGGTGAGCTTGGCTGCTCTGCTGCGGGTCTGGAATACCTGCTGCAGCAAGCACTTCCAAGTGAGCAGTGGCCTCAAGCTGGCAAGGATTCGGCAGAAGCCCGATTAATAGCGGCCCATTGCCGTCCGGAGCCTCAGATTGAAATGGGGCAGCTTTTGCAGCAATCCAAGGTTTGTGGGGCTTTGAACGATGTAAGTGATGGACTTGCCAGTGAGGCTTGGGAAATTGCCCAGGCATCCGGTGTGGGGATCGACTTGATCGAGGATCGCATTCCAATTGCGGATGAACTTATGGCGTATGCCGAGAAAGCCGAAAAAGATCCGCTCCATTATATTCTCTACGGCGGTGAAGACTACAAGCTTATCGGTACGATGCAGGCTGAGCATGCGATTGAAATGCAAATCAAATTCAGGGAAGCTGGGCATACACTATACATTATCGGTTATGTGAATGCGGAAGATAGCGGTGTGCGTCTTGTTCAAAGCAGCGGATATGTCGTTCCGATTGATAAAAAAGGCTACAATCATTTTCGAAAGGATTGAGCTTGTATGCCGACAAAACACACTTATTCATACCAGGCAGTGGGTCTCGAGCAAACAGCGAGTCTTGCATCCGCTCTAGCCTCCTGTTTTCAACCCGGTACCGTAGTTACACTTGACGGTGATCTGGGTGCGGGCAAAACCGCATTCGCTCAAGCGGTCGCCAAAGCTCTCGGCGTGCGTGGTATTGTGAACAGTCCTACCTTTACTGTTATTAAAGAATATGAAGGGGAGAAACTCCCTTTTTATCATATGGATGTATACCGTCTTTCTTTGGAGGAGGCGGATGATCTTGGACTGGACGATTATTTATATGGGTCAGGTGTTACTTTAATAGAATGGTCTTCTTTAATAGAGGAGCTATTGCCTGCAGATCGTTTGTCCGTAACCATCGAGAATTGTGGTGAACAGACCCGCTTATTCAGGCTGAACCCACACGGGGATTCCTATGAACAATGGTGTGAACAGCTTAAGGAGAACGGAGTTTTAATATGAATAACGATCAAATAAACTTACAGGGCACGCTGCTTGCCATAGATACTTCCACGAGCTCCATGTCAGTTGCATTAACGCGCGGCGGTGAGCTGCTGGGTGAGTTGAATTCAAATGCAGAACGCAATCATTCGATACATTTACTTCCACATATTCAGCAGGTGCTTGCATCTGCTGGGCTTCATTCACGGGATGTGGATGCATTCGCAGTCGGAGTCGGTCCCGGTTCTTACACGGGTGTACGTATAGGCGTTACTGTTGCCAAAACGTTGGCTTGGACGCATCAGAAGGTATTGCTTGCAGTATCGAGTTTGGAAGCTCTGGCTTTAGGCGGCGTCCATACGATGCTGGAGTCACCATCCCATGCAGGTAAGGGGCGTACTTCGGGAGCGTCGGTATTCTCCCATATAGAAGAACTACAGGAAAAAGTCTGGGTGGTTCCGATGTTCGAGGCTCGGAGAGGTCAGGCTTTTACTGCTCTTTATCAAGCAGCGAACCAGCAATGGAGCTGTTTGGCGACCGATGGCATTCGTCTCATGTCCAGTTGGTCGGAAGAGTTGCTCGAACGTACCCTGGATAAGAGTACGGTAGCTGAGCGTCCGGATCGTATTATTTTTACAGGTGATACCGGACTGCATGAAGCGACAATTGAGCAATTTTCTAAAAGCTGGACAGGCACCACAGAAATCGTACATCATGAAATGAGAGCCCGTTATACGGCTGATTTGGCGCTTGAACAATGGAAACATGGAGACACTCGGGAGCCGCATGGCTTAATTCCCAATTACACGCAGCTGACAGAGGCAGAGGTCAAATGGAAAGCTCAAGCAGAGGAGGCGAAATGACTAGTGAATCATAACGAACCTACGGATGCCCCTCGAGCCTTGGAGTTTCGCGCTATGTGTCTTGAGGATATTCCTATCATTTGTGAGATTGAGCAGGAAGCATTCACGACACCATGGACTTCGGCAGCCTTTTATAATGAATTAACAAACAATCAATTTGCCCGTTATATGGTCATGGATTCGGAAGAAGGTGTGCTTGGCTATGGCGGAATGTGGATTATCGTCGACGAAGCGCACATTACCAACATTGCCGTCGGAAAGAAGCATAGAGGGAAAAAGCTTGGTGAAAGACTGCTGAGAGAGATGCAAAAAACAGCTGTTTTTCTTGGGGCTGCGCGAATGACACTGGAAGTAAGGCCCTCTAACCGCATAGCCCAGGCATTGTATGAAAAGCTTGGGTTTTATGGAGTCGGTGTACGACGAGGGTATTATACAGACAATCAGGAAGATGCAATCATCATGTGGGCGGATTTGCCTGATTCCAAGCGCACGCTAAATAACTTACAGGGGAATTAAAATGAATAGCAACGATATGCAAGTAAATCAGTCTGCATCCGATCCCAATAAGCCCTTATATATTTTGGCCATAGAGACGAGCTGCGATGAAACGTCAGTAGCCATTGTCGAGAACGGTACGATTATTAAGGCTAATATCGTTTCCAGTCAAATCGAAACCCATGAACGCTTTGGTGGAGTCGTGCCTGAGCTGGCTTCACGCAAGCATGTGGAAAGCATCACCTGGATCATTGAAGAAGCTTTGGAAAAGTCGGGTGTCGCACCAAGCGAGCTGTCGGCCATCGCAGTTACGCAGGGACCGGGGCTTATTGGAGCTTTACTGGTTGGAGTGGTGGCTGCCAAAGCATTGGCGTACGCCTTAGAGCTACCTTTAATTGCCGTTCATCATATTGCAGGTCATATATATGCCAATCAGCTTGTGCATGAGTTGCAGTACCCCTTGGTCTCGCTCGTTGTGTCGGGTGGACATACAGAGCTGGTTTATATTGAATCTGAGGGTAACTTCAAAATTATTGGTCAAACCCGGGATGATGCTGCAGGTGAAGCCTATGATAAAGTGGCGCGTGCTTTAAAGCTTCCATACCCTGGAGGTCCATATATTGACCGTCTGGCTCAGGAAGCGGGCGAGGCACTGGCTCTTCCTCGTGCGTGGCTGGAGTCGGATTCTTATGATTTTAGTTTCAGTGGACTCAAATCTGCTGTTTTATCTGCATTGAATCAGGCCAATATGAAGGGGCAGCCGCTTGATCCCGGATCTGTAGCCAAAGGCTTTCAAGCATCTGTTGTTGAGGTTCTGGTAGAAAAAGCATTGCGTGCCGTTAAGGCTTACGGAGCGAAGCAGCTGCTGCTGGCGGGAGGAGTAGCTGCGAATCAAGGACTGCGGCAGCAGCTGGCTGTACGTTGTGCGGAAGCAAATGTACCTTTGCTTACACCGCCCCTTGGATTATGCACGGATAATGCTGCTATGATCGGAGCGGCTGCCTATTTGAAGTTTCAGCGTGGACAGTTTTCGTCTTTGGATTTTAAGGCTGAGCCTCTTTTGAGTTTGGAAGAGTGGTCCGTATAATCTGCTTCCTGGAGCCGTTCTGCTTATGTGCAGGGCGGCTTTTTAATATGATAAACCGGACTTTTAACTTCTTTATTAATAAATTGAAAATAGTACTTGCATTCTGTATCTGGATTTGTTATATTACTTCTTGTCGCTTCTGAGGCAGTCGAATTTGAGGGCATTGAAGAAGACAAAAATATTCATAAAATTACAAAGTGTTTAAAAATAATACTTGCAATTGAATGAATGAATGTGTTATATTGATCAGGTCGCTTTTGACGGAATGTCGAAAATGATCGAAAAGAATTGTCCTTTGAAAACTGAATCAACGAGTGAGTAAATAGCAGTACAAGAGAATGCAAATTCTCGTCAGCAGTGAATGAGTTAAAGACAAGTTCTACCTTAATGGAGAGTTTGATCCTGGCTCAGGACGAACGCTGGCG
>NZ_JAOQIO010000098.1:0-116513 GCF_025567575.1 Paenibacillus baimaensis
GAATCAGAAGGCGGCGAGCTGGAAGAGGAGCTGCAAATGAAGTCGGCAGGTGAAGGCTTCGATGTGACGCCTTCCATTGAGCAACGAATTCAAACGAAAAGCGGCAGTGGCTCCAAGATGGATGGGAATACTTTATCGGGGATGGAACAGGCTTTCGGGGCTGACTTTGGAGATGTTTCGATCCATCATGACTCAGAAGCGGGAGACATTAGCAGATCGATTGGGGCTCAGGCTTTTACACAGGGTAAGGACGTATTTTTTGGCAACGGGAAGTACGATCCCGGCAGTCAAGGCGGACAGGAATTGTTAGCCCACGAGCTGACCCATGTCGTTCAGCAAACAGGTGGCTCCAGATCGTAACGGACGAGAGCATGAAGATTGAAAATTAAGCAGGTTGATTGATGTATAAAAGGCGCTTTGGAGTTAACGACAGCCGTTAGCTCCAAAGCGCCTTTTGATTTGCGGTTTAACGTGGTTTTAGGGGTTAACTCTATTGCTGAGGAAACGAATTCATCGACGACGATTGTGCTTGTGTATTCGTTTGCGAAGCTTGAATTAATCCATTCATTTGCTGAATCGTTTGTTCAATTCGCTGCTGGGTTTCAAACAGGCGTCTTTTTTGAGCATCAAGCTGGATATCGATTTGGGATTGAGCCTTTTGTAGATCGTCCTGAACTTGCATCAGCTGCTGTTGGGTTTGCCTGATTTGTTGAGTAAAGTTACTCAGACCTGATGAGGTTAAAGCTTGCTGAGCTTGCTGAGCCTGCTGCATCTGCTGCATTTGCTGATCTTGCAGAAATTGCTGATAAGATGGATTCATTGGAGCCATGAATGGCAACCTCCTTGTAATGGTTTATTGTTTGCAAGCCTGATTTTGCTTCTTTTTCCAATTTGCTCTAATAGGTTGTGATAAAAGGATGTACTTTATACAACCTGAGCATCCTAAGATTGTTCATATGCATAAATATGGAGTAGTTAACTTTTAAAAATATACTTACATTATGTAAGTTGGAGTGCTATACTCAAATAAATAAATATAGGAGTGATTACAACATGAGTACAACAGATCAACAACTATCTAGTGAAGAAGTTATTCGTTCGCGCCACTCGGTGCGTAAATATCAACGTGATGTTGTTATTCCAGAAGCAGAATGGAATGAAATTCTTGAGCTGGCTCTCAATGCTCCATCGTCATGGAATTTGCAGCATTGGCGTTTTTTGACGATTCAGGAGCAAGCTAATAAGGATCGTTTGCTGCCCATCGCTTATAACCAGCAGCAAGTATCGGATGCGTCAGTAAACGTGGTTGTATTAGGCGATTTGGAGGCTAATCTGGTTGCGCCTGTCGTGTTCGAAAATGCAACCCCGGAAATTCGTGAGATGATGCTCGGACAAATTAATGGTGCTTATGCTAACAATCCATCCCTTGGCAAAGACGAAGCCATCCGCAACGCTTCCCTTGCCGCAATGCAGCTGATGCTGGCCGCGAAAGCCAAAGGGTATGACAGTGTCCCGATGGGCGGATATAATCCGCAAGCGTTAATTAAGGAATTCAACATTCCTGAGCGCTACATTCCGGTCATGATTATATCCATTGGAAAAGCCGCATCTCCTGGACGCGCTAGCGGTCGCCTGCCGATTGAACATCAAGTCATTCAAGAAAGTTTCTAAGTTAAGATATATTCATGAATAAAAGGAGCTTATCCGAATTACGGATAGGCTCCTTTGCTTATAACATAAGAATTTATAAGTTTTCAGCGGAGCTGAAGGATTCTTATGTTTCAAGAAAACCTACCTCTGAACCGCGGTCGCTCATCTTTGAAAGGCCTCGATAGAGGTTTTCTTATTACTATATTTAGCTCAAATAATCTGCTGCTACTCTTACCAAGGCTGCGGGCTGGTTTCTAGTTATCTACAGCCGCATGGAGCTTGTCTGATAGGTGAAACACGGGGATGGCGTTTTTTCACTGCACGTCGCCGACAAGCCAGACAATCTCTTACACAGCGGCTCCGACCACTGCTAAATTGGTTGCATACATTCGCACAGAAGTTATCGCATCTTCTACTTCTGGTTGTTCCAGTACGTCTTGTTGTATAATTCATGGCTATCACTCCTTTCTCTATAAATTATGTAAATCATAGAGGGGAGGCGTGGACGATCAACAGGGAAACAGTGTCCAAAATGTGATGGCATATTAAAGTTAACTAATATGACAATTAAAGTTAGTAAAAATAACATAAAATTATTGCATATTTGAATGTTCAAGGCGATAATGAAATCACATCAATGAATTAGGCTGGAATATAGGAAGCGTATGATGTCGAAAGCATCAATTTAACTGGATAGTGAGTCATAAATCGCATGGAGTGGTAATAAGTTGTTAGCTATAGTAAAAACAACGTAAATATCACAAGCAGGCAGAACGTATCGAAACGGTTTACACAGCGGCTCCATAAAGAAAAGGTTGGGGGGTGTAAAATGATTGAATTTCGTGGGGTTAACAAGCATTATGGGAAGTTTCAGGTTCTGACGCAGATTGATTTAACGATTGAAGCAGGTGAAGTAGTCGTGGTTATCGGACCGTCAGGTTCAGGTAAAAGCACGCTGCTCCGCTGTATCAATCGTCTGGAAACGATCACTGACGGGCAATTAATCGTAAATGGCACCCAACTCCATGACAAACATGCAGATGTTAATAAGCTGCGTCGTCATATCGGCATGGTATTTCAGCATTTTAATTTGTACCCCCATATGACAGTCATTGATAATATTACTTTGGCACCGATCAAAGTGGCAGGAGTTAGCAAGCAAGAAGCGCTTCAAACGGCTATGCATTACTTGGACAAAGTGGGGATTCCCGAGAAGGCTAATTCTTTTCCATCCCAGCTGTCCGGTGGACAGCAGCAGCGAGTAGCGATAGCCAGAGGACTTGCGATGAAGCCGCAAATTATGCTGTTTGACGAACCCACCTCAGCATTGGACCCTGAGATGATCGGAGAAGTATTGGATGTTATGAAAAGTTTGGTTCATGAAGGGATGACGATGGTTGTGGTTACCCATGAGATGGGATTTGCCCGTGAAGTGGCAGACCGGGTCGTATTCATGGACCAAGGACAGATTCTGGAGGAAGCGCCGCCGGATGCATTTTTCTCCAATCCACAAGAAGAACGAGCGCAGCTATTTCTAAGTCGATTACTCCAACACAACTAACCGGAATGAGGGGGATTATGGATAATGATGAAAAAGAGCTGGATGACGTTTACGTTAATGCTTGGTTTGGCAGGAATGGTAATGACAGGCTGTGGAACGAAAACAGATACGCCAACGAATCCAGGTGCGGGTACAACGACTCCGACTGCACCTGCTGCTCCGGCTGGTGATGCTCCAAAATCCACAGGCAGCAAAACACTCGACGATATTCAAAAGCGTGGGAAGCTGGTTGTGGGTGTCAAATATGATACGAAGCTGTTTGGTTTGAAGGACCCAGGAAGCGGTAAAGTAGAGGGCTTTGATATTGATATCGCCAAGGCGCTAGCTAAAAAAATTCTCGGAGACGAAACGAAGCTGGAGCTCAAGGAAGTGACCTCCAAGACGCGTATTCCGCTGTTGAAAAACGGGGATATCGATATGATCATCGCCACGATGACGATTACCGAGGAGCGTAAGCAGGAGGTTGAATTTTCTGATGTGTACTTTAAAGCGGGACAATCACTGTTGGTCAAAAAGGGCAGCACGATTCAAAGTGTGGCAGATGTGAAAAAAGGTGTGAAGGTGTTGGCGGTTAAGGGCTCTACATCTACAGATAATATTAGAGCCAAGTCCCCTGAGGCAACTGTATTGGAATTTGAAAATTATCAGGATGCTTTCACTGCCTTAAAAGCCGGACAGGGAGACACGCTGACTACCGATAATGCGATTTTGTATGGCATGGTGAAGCAGGATCCCAATTATCAGGTAGTCGGTGGAACGTTCACAGATGAACCATATGGGATGGCCATTCGCAAAGGCGATACGGGCTACGTTACTTATGTGAATGACTTTTTGAAGGCAATGAAGTCAAGCGGAGACTACGATAAGCTGTATGAGCAGTGGATAGGTGAAAAGCCAAGTAAATAAAGGTTGTTTGGCGATAGGATGAGCGGCCTACATGGATGGCTGTTCATCCTATTCCATTTTGCATTAAGGAAGGGGGTTGGACGATGGACAAATTCCTTAGCTTCAGCATTTTGATCAAATACTGGGACATGTATCTGGAAGGTTTTTTGAATACGCTTCAGGTAAGTCTGATTGCCTTGGCGGGCAGCTTTATTCTCGGTACTGTGCTGGCCGTTATGCGGATATCCCCCGTGAAGCCGCTCAACTGGATCAGTACGGCCTTTGTTGAATTTATCCGGAATATTCCACTCATTCTTATTGTATTTTTATTTTTTCTGGGCCCGTCCTCACTGGGAGTACCGATGAGCGGTTTTGTTGCCGGAACGTTGGGCCTTACGATATATACCGCAGTCTTTATTGCTGAGGCCGTCCGTGCTGGGATCCAGGCGGTTCCGAAAGGGCAAACGGAGGCGGCGCGTGCCTCGGGCCTGACTTATGCACAAACGATGCGGTTTATCGTGCTGCCGCAAGCCTTGAAAATTGTTATTCCTCCAATCGGCAACCAGTTTTTGAATCTGGTCAAAAATTCATCGGTACTTAGCGTCGTCGCTGGACTGGATTTGATGTATTATGCCGACCTGATTTCCACCAAAACGTTTGTTGTCTTCAGTGTTTACATATTTGTTGCTTTGTTTTATTTGATCATTACGATCCCTTTGAGCCTGGGTCTCGCTTACCTGGAGCGCAGAATGGCCAGGTCCCAATAAGCTGATAAATATGCGTTGGAGGTGAACGTGAATGAACTTTATTGGTGCTTACACCTGGGAGCATATTCGCTTTATGCTTACAGGGCTTGGAATCACTTTACAGGTGGCGCTTATCGCAATTGTATTCAGTTTTATTATAGGCTGTTTCTTAGGCATAATTCGTTACACGAAGCTCCCTGTGATTTCTCAGCTGACCGCAGCGGTGGTAGAAATCATTCGTAATTTGCCGCTGCTGCTCATCATATTTTTCACCTTTTTTGCTTTACCGGAGATCGGAATTAAGCTAAGTGTGATGAATGCGGCGATAGTTGCGTTAACGGTGTTCGAGGCTGCCATGATCGCGGAGATCGTGCGCAGTGGTTTGAATTCGATTGATAAGGGTCAAATTGAGGCGGCCCGTTCATCAGGTCTTACCTACTTACAGACGCTGCAGCACATTGTATTACCTCAGGCTTTGCGGCGGATGGTGCCTCCGATGGTCAGTCAATTTATCTCATTGTTAAAGGACACTTCGCTGGCCGTCGTGATTTCGCTTGGAGAGCTGATGCATAATGCCCAGATTATTAATGGACAGGATGTCAATTTTGTAGTGCCGATTTTACTATTGGCCGCTGTCATGTATTTTATAGTGAATTTTGCACTATCCCTGCTGGCTCGCCGGTTGGAAGCGCGTCAGGTGTAATAGCCGTATTGACAATGACCATGCAAGCATTAGATACCCTATGGAACATCAAATAACCACGGAAGGCCTCTTAGAACCAATAATCCGTGGTTGCTGCTATTTTTGCTGCCATGTACCAATAAAGCGGCTCTATTCGCTATACCCATGCCCCGCGGCGGAATAGAGGCTCTCGAATTCCATCGGCAGTTTCACCGTCAATATCAAGCTCCTCCGAGCCAATCATAAAATCGACGTGGGTCAAGCTGGTGTTCACTCCATGAAGGGCGAGTTCTTCCTTGCTCATCACCGTACCTTCCTTGATACAGAGCGGGTACGCACTGCCGATAGCCAAGTGGGAGGAGGCATTTTCGTCAAATGCCGTATTATAGAAAATGACGTTCATCGCGGAAATCGGCGATCCATGTGGCACCAGAGCTATTTCCCCAAGGAAATGCGAGCCTTCGTCGGTTTCGATTAATTGCTTCAGCGTTTCGTAGCCCTCTTCTGCGGTGAAGCTGACAATTCTGCCTTTTTCGAAGGTTAGCGAAAAGCGGTCAATCAGATTGCCGTTAACATTCAGTGGCATCGTGCTGCTTACCTTGCCATGAACCCCTTCTTTTAACGGGAGTGTGAATACTTCCTCGGTTGGCAAATTTGGAACGAAGAAGGCACCCTGCTCGTTGTGAATGCCGCCGGCAACCCATTGATGCGCTTCGGGAAGCTCGATAGTCAGATCGGTGCCAGGAGCTTTATAATAGAGCTTTCTGTAATTTTTATCATTTAAAAAAGCCATACGCTCCTGAAGCTGTCGAATATGCTCCTCCCAAGCGCTAATCGGGTCCTCGCGGTCGAGACGTGTAGCTTGAAAAATATATCCCCACAATTTATCGATAGCTTCATCTGGCGACAGCTCGGGAAATACTTTGGTAGCCCAGGATGGGGTTGGAACCGAAACGATCGACCAACTGACTTTACCCGCTTGCAGGAACGTACGATATTCCTTCATTTCGTTCATCTGCGTTTTACTGGCCAAGGCAATCTTACCCGGATCAATGTCCTTGAGCAGCTCTGGATTCGGGGCATAGATCGTTAAGAAAGCTGCGTCCTGCCGGGCCATTTCGGCAAAGCCCTCCGCCTTCCAGGTTGGAAATTGCTTAAATGACTCATCCCTTGCATGTAAAAAGCGAATGCGCCGCAGCGACTCATCGTCCCATTCCACCAATACCTGCCATACTCCTGCCTGATAAGCCTTTTGGGCAATCGTCCTTACAAAATCAACCGCCGCAATCGGTGCGAACACAACGAGTGTCTGCCCCTCGTGAATATTCAAGCCTACCTTTAAAGCCAATTCAGCGTACTTTTCCAGCTGTGCGGCAAAATCTCGCATTCTCGATCAACCTCCTTTTGAACCTGCCCTATGCATATAATTGATTATACGGTATCTTCCGCTTCAATTACGAATCCGGTGGATGGTTCACGGGTTTGAGAGGGTCATCCTGCAAGTAAGCAGGGGTGTTTCCTTCTAGTAATAAATGGTAATATATAAGTGGGATCAGCGTGTCTCAGCATTCCTGCTGCATATCCATAGAGGGGGAGTCGCATGATTGGCAATGTACATAAAGCATTATGGGTTTGCTCTAGCGGTGCGCCCATTCTTATTGCTTTTTCCGCTGCCTGGGTATTGGGCAAATCAACGTATACGCTGCCTGTCATCTTTGTATTTGTTGCGGTAGGGCTCATTGTACTGGCATCGGTTTCTTTTCATAGTATGAAAAGCAGATTGGCTGTCATAGCAGTCAGAGTTAAGAAGGTCACACCTAATGATAAAATCATGATCCAATATGCACTTTCCTATGTATTACCGTTCACCAGTATCGTCTGGGATAAAATCAATCCTTTTATGTCGCTTGTTATTTCTGTTGTCGTGTTAGTTGTTCTGCTGCTGGCCCATTCGCCAACCGCCAACCCGCTGTTGTTTTTTATAGGCTATCATTTTTATGAGATTGAGACGGAGAATGGTATTGGCAGCTATACGGTAATGTCCAGAAGGGCTATTCGCAATAAGGACGAGCTGACAAATGTCATTCGGATTACGGAATACTTGTTGCTCGATCGATCGGGGGGAAGATGAATGTTCGAAGGTCAGTCTCTATTTGTTATGCTCCAGCAGGAGGAAGAGGCCATTCAGGTTTATCGCATCGAGACTACGCAACAGGCGCAAACAGAGGTTGGTATTTTATTAGGCGAAGCCGCTGCTGTGTTTGTTAACCATAAGCAGCCAATTGCTTTCGATGGCGGTTACAAACCTGAATATGATGAAATGCTCGTGATTCCCGGATTTAAGCTGAGTTCGCAAATTGTTCAGGCCTTGAAGGACCCGATCGGTGTGGCCGCATTCATTCCCGATCTGAAGCAGCAGCCGGTGATCAAAGCTATTTTTACTGGCAGACACACAGTCGTAAACGGAAAAGAGCAGCTTGTGGTCGCTTTTCAAAAATTTCGCAAGGAGCAGTACATCACAACGAGAAAAGGAATCAGCCTGTTTCACAGTAAAGAAACGTTTACGATGGATGATCGATTTGGTATTTGTATTACGGATTCCGTAGATTGTGTTGTGGTCAATGATGAGCTGCGCTTTTCGTCGTTCTTTTTCGCCCGCCAGGTGTTCGACCTTTCTGAATATTTCCGTGAAGCGACAGATACGGATGTGGAGAGCTTTATGAATCATTCAAAAATCAACATTGAGGATGCCAGCATTTTTAAAATAAACGCGGATTCCTGGGTACGGAGAAAAATTGCCATCATTGATGAATCGCGCATTCTTGATAAATATAAGGTGACGGAAATTAAACATAAGGCGCAGGCATTCGGTTTGACCATCACCGCCGTTAAAAACAAAATCCATTTCCCCAATGATAAAAAAGAGCTGAAAAATATTTTAAAATTTTTGGATGATGAAATTTATAAAGGTGTGTTCTCTGAACAAATTTTACAAACGAATTCAAAGCGTAAAGCCGAAATTTAATCGTTCGGGAGATTAAGCCACCATCTCTTTTTGCATTCAAAATAAAGTCAATTGAACAGGTTCTGTACTTGTATTAGTTTCATTAGGAACGCTCGGAGCTTGGGTTGGGGTCGCCATGTATTTGTGATTGGTCATTTTGTGCTCCAGCAGCCAGGCATCGATCTTCCTCATTATCGGTTCCCGGTAAGAGGGAGGTGCATAAGCGGTGCTATGATACAGCTGGGCGTAGCGCTCGGTCAGCTGCGGATAATGCTGCCGGAGAGTTTGGAAGAACCATACCTTGACTGGCGCAGTGCTTAAGCGTAAATAGGATGGCATGATGAACTGGGCTCCTGCTTGTGCTGCTGCAGCAATTAGCTCTTGCAAATCGGCTTCGCTATCGGTTATATAGGGCAGGATTGGTGCGACGAATACGCCTGTCGGTATCCCCTCCGCAGTGAGCCTCTCGACCGTCTCCAGACGCTTGGCGGGAGAAGGCGTGGACGGTTCAAATTGCCTCCAGACCGTGTTATTCAACGTGCTGATACTGATATTAATGGAGATGATGGGGAGATTACGCAGGAGATCCAGATCCCTTAGAATTAATGGAGAGCGTGTAGTGATCGAGACAGGAATTTGAAACTCGGCCAATACCTCCAGACAGCCGCGAGTCAGCATAGCCTTGCTTTCGATCTGCTGATAAGGATCTGTAGCTGTGCCAATTGCAATCGGCTCCCAATTGACAACACGCTTGCTGCCTCGCAGGCGTTTTTTTATTTGTTCTCTGAGCACGGAGGGGGCATCCGATTTCATGAAAATATGGTTCTGAAACGAATCATCTGCCGCAATTCCGAGAAAGGAATGGGTTGAGCGCGCATAGCAAAAGCTGCACCCATGCTGGCAGCCGCGATACGGATTAATGGACCAGTCAAAAGGCATGGACGGAGCTTTAACCGGGTTGAGTATGGTTTTGGACTGCATCGGCTCGTAGTGTACTTTGGGAGGTTTGGTTGTAGACATTATAGTCAATCACCTCAATAAATGGGAATATATGTTCTTGTTTATCCTAACAGACAGCATCCGGGAAAGCAAGTACGAGTGGCTATGTTAAACGAAGTAGCTGGTAGGGGCATCCGAGCGTCTATATGGTATACTGGATAATGGTATATTCGTAAATGATGGAGGTTACAGGAAAGAATGGAATTTACCAAGGTATTTTTTATTAACATTTGTATACTCACGACGCTTGCTTATATGGCGATGCTTGTTCATAAATATGTACTAGTTGAAGCATCGGGACCTCTAAAGTATGGCTTGTCTGTGCTTGCCGCTATCGGAGCCGGCTGGGCAACGATGATGTTTGGGCTTAATATCGGACAAGAGATCATATTTGATTTACGATTTATACCTCTTATCATATGCACGCTGGCGTATTCTCAGCCTGTAACACTGTTGATCATTGGTGCCGGAATTGGGGTTGCTAGACTATCCTTCGGGATCAGTGACGCGGCTTGTGCTGGTTTCTGGAACATTCTCATTCTGGGTCTGCTGTGCATGCTGCTCAATATCGTATTGAAGCGGGTACGCTGGAGCTACATAACGAAGATGATGATCGTGATTGTTACCGTTAATTTGGTGTATTGCATCAACATTGGGATATTGGGTGTCATACCGGCCTTTCAATACTTCTCGGTTACATTTCCAGTTACGTTTCCGATCAGCTTGCTATTAAGTTTCTTTTTTGCGTTTATGCTGTATGATTTTCAGGTTGAAAGGCGCAGAGTGGTAGACATTCAGGTCGCACATTCGGCGCTTCAAAGGCAGACAGACGAATTACTGGAAACACGTAAAGACGTCGAGCAAAAGGCCAAGCAGCTGCTGCTGGCGTCTCAATACAAATCGGAGTTTCTGGTTAACATGTCCCACGAGCTGAGAACACCGCTGAATAGTATTATTTCTTTATCCCAGATGATCCGTGATGAGGAAAAGCGTAAAGAGGAGCATGAAAACGCCGATTACGCTGATATCATTTATGGTTCCGGTCAGGAGCTGCTGCAGCTGATTGATGACATTCTGGACTTATCAAGGGTCGAGGCGGGTCGAATGGAGATTGTGTCAGAGGATGTGATCGTCAGCGAGATTGCGCATGTGCTGCAGTTCCATTTTCGCCATATTGCTGAGCAAAAGGGGCTTGATTTTATTATCTATATGGCACCTGATGTCCCGGCAGTCATTCGAACGGATGCAATGCGTTTACAGCAAATATTGCGTAACCTGCTGTCCAATGCTTTTAAATTCACATCGGAAGGGCGTGTGCTGCTGGATATTCGCAAGGCAGTATGCACGAATGATGATACAGCAGGGGAATGGATCGCTTTTACCGTTTGCGATACGGGGATTGGGATTAAGGAAAGCATGCAGGCGGCAATCTTCGAAGCGTTCCAGCAGGCAGATGGTTCGATCAGCCGTAAGTATGGAGGCACAGGGTTAGGGCTGTCGATCAGCCGTGCGATGACAGAGCTGCTTGGTGGTAATTTAACTGTGGACAGTAGGGAAAGTGAAGGTAGCGCCTTTACTTTATATTTACCGATTCGAGGAGATCATTAAGGGTGGCTGCTTCAAACCTGAATGGAATGGGTAATCATTGCTAATTGGCTATATGGCAGTTGGTATAGATACATAAGCAAAGGCATACAAAAGTGGAGGGGGTTGGTGGAGCAGCGCTCTTTTGGAGTGATGCAAGCTTTCCGCTGCCGTCTGATGAACTAGGCATAACTCTGTTCAACCTGATGTCTCGGGCCTCATTATAGGGTGGATCCATGTAAAATACGGTGCGTACGAAGAAATTACAACTATAAAGAGAATTAAAGGAGATGTGATATTGATGAAGCTTTTGAAAACCAAATTAGCTTTGCTCTTACTCTGTATGGCCCTTATGCTCCCAACCTTGGTAGCTGGAGCAGCACCTGCCAGTAACTCCATTACAGCTGCTTCTGATCTGCGTGTAGGACTTGGACAGCTGCTTGGTGAGCATGCCTTGCTAGCTGTACTTGCCATGCAAAAAAATTATGACAAAGCAGTCGATTTCAGCGATACAGCTAATCTTTTGAGCAAAAATACGGATCAGTTGGCTGCAGCTATTGCATCGGTATACGGTCCAGATGCCGGAGTGACGTTTAAATCGATTTGGAGCTCCCATATCGGCTATCTGATTGAGTATGTAAACGCTGCAGCCATTAAAGATGAAGCTGCTCGTGCAGCAGCTGTGGTGAAGCTTGATGACTATCGTGTCAAGCAAGCAGCTTTCTTCGCAGTGGCCAACCCGGACAACTTCAAAGCGGCAGCCATTGAGGAAGGCTTGAACATGCACATCGGTCACCTGATTGATTCATTTAATGCTTACGTGAACAAGGATTATACGGATTCGTACACCAAGGCACGTATGGCTTATAGTCATATGTATGACACAGCAGATATGCTTGCGATTGGTATCGCTACCCAGTACCCCGATAGGTTTTCAAATTCTTCTATTCAATCAACTACAGTTGATCTTCGAGGCACATTGGGCCAAGTGTTAGGCGAGCATGCGCTGCTGGCGATTGTGGCGATGCAAAAAGGAATTGATGGAAAACCGGATTTTGATCAGGCTGTTGCTGCACTTGGACAAAATACGGACGATTTGGCTGCCACGATCGCTGTCGTATACGGTCAAGGTGCAGCAGATGCATTCAAACCGCTCTGGGCTTCGCATATTGGTTACCTCCTTGATTACGTAAAAGCGACAGCAGCCAAGGATTATCTGAGTGCGAAGAAAGCAATGGATAACCTGGATGTATATCGTGAATCTCAAGCGCAATTTTTTGCAAAAGCGAACCCGGACTTTTTTCTTGAAGCTGACATTAGCAAAAGCTTGAAAGAGCATATTAATTTTTTGTTGACGGTCTTTGATACGTATGCCAAAAATGATTATTCCTTTACTTATCCGAATGTAGACATGGCTTATACACATATGTTCAAAACAGCTGATGCTCTGGCAATCGGCATTGCTGCTCAATTACCGGCTATGTTTCCGCAGGTGCAGCCACCGATCGTTACCAATAGCGTAGTAACCTTTACCATCAACAGCACCGAGCTGGATGTAAATGGACACAAGCTGATGATGGATGTAACTCCTCTAAGAAAAGAAAACTATACGTACATTCCACTTCGGTATGCTGTTGATGCAGTAGGTGCCACATTAATCTGGAATGAGGCTGATCGTTCCGCAACGGTGGCCTGGAATGGCAATAGCGCAACGTTTTCTTTGGGCTCCGACTTTGTAATTCACAACAGCACCAAGAAAGTTGCGAGCGCTCCATTAACACTGCAAGGTGACAGACTTGTTGTTCCTGTTCAGATCTTCGCAGAGGTGATAGGCTGGACAGTGGACCTTGCTGAAGAGGGTAAAGTTATTCGTTTGCTGGCTCCATAGGCTTTATAGAACTCATACTCATATTTATCAGCAATGAAAGCGGGCCTCTTGGCTCGCTTTTTTTCACCACAACGTGCGTGAACCTCATTCTTATAAGTGTGGCTGTGTTCGTATAATTGTACCGTATAATCCGATACTGAACAGGTGGAGGTGGATTGATTATGACGTTTGCAATAGGAGCAGCAGTCATTGTGATCCCGATATTTATGTTCTCGGCAGCCAAATGGAATCGCGGTAACGGAGTCGGGCTTGGCTTCGATTGGCTGGCTATCGTTAGCAGTTGGGTGTTCGGGATTATGGCCGCTGTGAAGATTTATGAAATTAATCGGGATCAGGAGGTCATGATGACGACGATCCATAAACTGTTTGCCGATGTGCGCTTTTTGGCCTGCGGCGCTTATCTGGGAAGTTATCTCCTGTATAGACTGATCGCGGTAGCCTGGGAATCGTATCAGGACATGAAGCTGCGCCGCAGCTAATAAGCCGAGCATGCAACAAGGCACCCCAGACGTTAATCATCTGAGGTGCCTTGTTTATGCTGAGATAAGCCGCTTATTGCATAAAGGGCTTCTTTTCTTTTAGCTCATAAGGCATGGCATCGGGTTGGGTCTGCAGAATCCATTGATCATAGGCGTCTTTGAATACATCACAGGTGAACTCATAGACGACAGATTCGGCAGGAGAGATGGTAATGCCGCTTGTCGATTTGATCGCTTTGGATACGGTGAACCCGGCCTCGAACTTGATTTTGGCGGAGGTATTATCTCCGTTCATGACGATATCCTTAATGACCATGTCGTTCTTTTTGATTCCATCACCGCCGGTAAGGGTGACGACGCTTTGAACGAAGCTGCTGCTTTGCGTGACATTATCGATCAGCTTGCGTATCCTCTTTTGCGGGACGTTATCAAAGCTGATTTGCACGGAGCGTTCGGTTTCATCCCAGGCCACATCAGCTCCTGCGGCTTCACTTACAAATCGCAAGGGCATGAAGGTGCTGCCATCACGAATAACCGGTGACACCTCAAGGAAATAAGTCGTTTTATTGACGACTGCCGTTGCTTTATTAATAGTCAATATAATGGTGAGTCCACCCTTGGTTGCTGTTGCCATTTGTTTGTCATTATCCCACGATACAGTAAAGCCAAGCTTTTCAAACAAGACGCGCATCGGCACCATGGTATTGCCTTGTATAATAAAAGGTTGTTGTTCCCACTGCTGTTTTTCCTGCGATATATAGATGGGGATCTGAGGGTTGTCCTGAGCACTAGCCGACAAGGGAGTGATCAGCAACATGCACAGACATAGGCCTATTGATATCCATTGTACATTTTTCAATCTAAGCATCACGGTAAACCTCCTGACTGAATCTTTAAGTTCATTTTCTAGCTGCCGCTGTACGGTTCGGATTTATGCATGATTGTCCTTGAGTTCCTGATGGGCGTTCTGAAGAGCCTGGATGATCTCGGCCAGCTCCTGCTCGTTCCAGTGAAATGTTATATAATGCGGGACGTATCCGCCGCTGTTCACCTCGAGCATAGCTACTTGCTTGACATCGTCCACAATCAGAGACAACTGTTCACTATCGTAAATCGGTTTCCATGTCATCCTATAAATCCTCCCGTACACCTATTTATACATCTAAACACAATTCGACACAAGTGACACAAATCCTTTTGGTTTAAATAGTCATAATACGGATGAGAGTGTGAATGGTTTCCCTTTTGGCTGATTTTTTGGTATCTTGGGAGTAGCGGCTTTGTATGGAATTGTAACATTTGGGGAGGAGACAGGTAGGATGGAAGAGATGGACAGGCAGCAACTTACAGGAGGATCGCCTCTCGTTTCTGTCATTATTCCGACGTATAATCGAGCGGATTTCGTGAGTGAGCTGATAGAGTCCTTGTGGAGACAGACGTATCATCATTTGCAAATTATTATCGTGAACGATGCCGGGGAGCCGGTTGATTTTCTGCGAACGCTTTACCCGGAGCTGGAACTGAATATCGTCAATATGGAGCGCAATTCCAAGCATGTCCATGCCCGTAACCGCGGTCTTACGCTAGTGCGTGGTGAATATATTATGCTGTGTGACGATGACGACCTGCTGCTGCCGACGCATATTGAGCGGATGATGAAGGAAATTGAAGGCTCTGATATGGTCTATTCGGATGTGGAAATTTTCGATTATAGAGTGGAGGGGCACACAAGGCGGGCGACAGAGCGATTCGTGTTTGCCTATGAGCACGATGTAGCGGCAATGCGCAGATTTTCAACGTTTGTTTCGTCAGGCTGTCTGTATCGCGCGGAACTGCATGAGCGGTTGGGTATGTTCGACGTGGAGATGTATCATTATTGGGATTGGGATTTCTTTTTACGGGCGGTCGAGCATTATCGTGTCAAAAGAGTGCCGCTAGCCAGCGCCTTGTACGCGTTCTCGGAAATAGGCGGCAATATGTCGGGTCAGCACGAGGACATGCGGCCTTACCTGGATAAGCTGTCAGCAAAGCACGGGTTGGGTGAGCTGCCAACCAAAAATTTTCTCGTTCTGCTGGAGGAGCCGGAGGTGTTGAGCCGCAAGGCCAAGACCGAAGTGCTATGGGATGGAGAGCCCATCGTATCCAGACGTGCGCTGCAATTCAGGACAAGCCCATTAGACGGAGCTCATTCTATATAACAGATGCGTGTGGACGGAGTAGAACGAATTCGAACAGCATATGCCGAAGCAAAGCGAATCTGGATAGCTTCTGGTAGTTTCAGGAATCGGATACCTGTGGGTGAGCAGGGAACGATTCAAGCGCTTATTTAGCAAGGGGGAGCATGATGTGATAGGCACGATGGAGCAGGCGGAAACGCTGCTGAAGACTTATTACGGCTACGGATCCTTCCGTGACGGACAAAAACAAGTGATTTCAAGTATTTTAAACAGACAGGATACGCTTGGTATTATGCCCACAGGTGGCGGGAAGTCAATCTGCTATCAGGTTCCGGCTATGCTCCTTGAGGGGACAACGATTGTCGTGTCACCGTTGATATCATTGATGAAGGATCAGGTGGACGGGCTGGATAGCATCGGGGTATCCGCAGCTTACATCAACAGCTCGCTTTCATATGCCCAGGTGGAGCTGCGTATTCGCAAGGCACGGCTTGGTGAGTACAAGCTGCTGTATGTGGCGCCGGAGCGGCTGGAGTCGGAGCGTTTCATCGAGCTGCTGGCCAATCTGGAGGTACCGATGGTCGCCATTGATGAGGCGCACTGTGTCTCGCAATGGGGGCATGATTTCCGACCGAGCTATATGGCGATCAGCCGACTGGTTACACTGCTGCCGAAGCGACCTATCGTAGCTGCTTTTACAGCTACGGCTACAGATCAGGTTCGTGAAGACATCGTCAAGCATTTGCAGCTGCGTGCGCCGGAAGTGTTCGTGACCGGATTTGCGCGGGAAAATTTGGCTTTGTCGGTTATCAAGGGTGAGAACAAGCGGGATGTGATGCTCAGCTATATACGTGAGCATGAGGATGAAGTCGGCATTATTTATGCGGCTACACGCAAGGAAGTCGACAATTTGTACGAGCTGCTGCGCAAGCAGCACATTCCGGTTGGCAAATACCATGCAGGGATGACAGATAAAGAACGCGCCGAGGCCCAGGAGCAGTTCCTGTATGATGAAATACGTGTGATGGTAGCCAGTAACGCATTCGGGATGGGTATTGATAAATCAAACGTACGTTATGTCATCCATTATAATATGCCGAAAAATATGGAGGCTTATTACCAGGAAGCTGGACGTGCCGGACGGGACGGTGAGCCGAGTGAGTGCATGCTGCTCTTTAGCCCGCAGGACATCCACATTCAGAAATTTTTGATTGAGCAGTCGATTGGGGACCCGGAGCGGCAGGCACAGGAGTATCGTCGGCTGCAGCAGATGGCGGATTACTGTCATACCTCGCAATGCCTGCAGCGCTACATTGTGCGTTACTTCGGTGATGATGGCGAGGATTGCGGTCGGTGCAGCTCCTGCAGTACCGAGCGGCAGATGACGGATATCACGATCGAAGCGCAAAAAATATTTTCCTGTGTACGGCGGATGAAGGAACGCTTCGGTGCGACAACGGTGGCATCGGTGCTGAAAGGCTCGCGTAATAAGAAGGTGCTGGAGATGGGCTTCGATAGCCTGACCACCTACGGACTGCTGAAGGAACGCACGGAAAAAGAAATTGTTGATCTGATCCAGTTGCTTGTGGCTGAGGGCTATTTACTCATTACCGATGGCAAATTCCCTGTACTGCGGCTGCATGCCAGAGCACAATCTGTCCTGGCGGGCGAGGAGCGGGTCGAGCAGAAAATGCGCATTCGGCAGGCGCCTGTGGCCCGTGAGGTCGAGGCTGACCTGTTCGACGAGCTGCGGCAGCTGCGCATGACGATTGCGAAGCGGGAGGGCATTCCACCTTATATCGTATTTCCCGACAGCACGCTTCGGGAAATGTGTGGAATCAAACCGACGAATCCGGCGGCTATGCTGAAAATCAAAGGTGTCGGGGAAGCTAAATTTTTCAAATATGGGGCCTATTTCATCGATTTTTTCAAAAATTATCAAGATTAGCAGGAAATTGAAATACAGGCGGTCTTTATATTATCCTTGTTAGAAGGTGAGCAATTCTGTGGCCAAGCAAAAATATTATGTAGTATGGGAAGGAAAAGTACCGGGTATTTACGAGACCTGGGCAGAGTGCCAGCAGCAAACGAATGGCTATCCGCAAGCCAAGTTTAAAGCCTATGAGAGCTCGGCTGAGGCTCAGGCTGCGTTAGCCCGAGGCTGGAAGTCGTCCTTTGCGGCGGCCAAAGCAGCGGTCGGTACCAGTACGGGTTCGACAAGCTGGAAGGGCAAGTCAGGAGCCTCAGGCGGCGCAGGCTCACCCAGCGGAGATAAGGCAGCCGGAGGGAAACTGCCTCAACAGGTCGTGCTCGACAGTATATCTGTAGATGTGGGCAGTAAGGGCAATCCGGGTATTGTTGAGTACAAAGGGGTAAGCACAAGAACCGGTGAGGTCATCTTCGAGCACCCGCCGATTGCCAAGGGTACGAATAATCTGGGTGAGTTTTTGGCAATTGTCCATGCATTGGCCTATCTCAAGCAGAAGGACAGCTCGATGACGGTGTACAGTGATTCGATGACAGCGATGAGCTGGATTCGTAAAAAGGCTGTTGCTACGACATTGCCGCGCGACGCCTCAACCGAGGAAATTTGGACGCTTGTCGACCGTGCTCTCAATTGGCTGCAATCAAACACCTACAGCAATCCGATTCTCAAATGGGATACGAAGGCGTGGGGAGAGATCAAAGCCGATTACGGTCGCAAGTAGACTAGCAAGGGCAAGGGAAGCGAATTATTATGAAGACTGTTCCGCGGGCGGATGTCGAAGGTGAAACTTGCAGCTTGCTGCATATACATACAAAGAGGCAGTTTCCATAGCGGTGTTGGCTGCTAAAGGAACTGCCTCTTTGGCTGTAATTACTTATTGGTACTGTGCTGCTTATTGGGCAGCTTGTCTCCTGGGGTTCCTTTACCTTGATGTTTTTTATTAGCCTCGGCTTTTTTCTGTGTGTCGTGTACTTTCTCTACAAAATCATGCGTATCATCCATGAGTAAACCTCCTCTATTGTACAATCACTTGTTACTGTAACCTGTTGATCTTGAAAACATGCATGGATCAGGTCATTGGTACCAACTGCACATGAACGGAGATCTGCTGTCGTCCCTCGATTTGCACAATCCCGTATTGCCCATTCCTGTTGGCAGTCGTTAAATCCAGCCTTGTCAACGGAACATCGCTTTGGATTATAAAAGCACAGCCGTCCAAACGCACCTCAATCCGGCCCGGGCTTTCATCGATCTCAGTGTAAACTCCGCCAGTGGTTTGCAGCAGCGGAATCTGATAAATAATTGGGGCTGTTTCCGGGGCCTCCAGTCGAACGTTAATGCTCAAACCGGCCTCACTTACCGTGTAACGCTCTGTTACCGATTTGCAGCCATGAATGGCAGATCCGAAATATTGGAGCTCGAAAACCAGCCTGTTTGAGGACATTTCCTGTATATGAAGCCGATGTTCCAGTCCAACAGACAAGTCACTTAAAAACACGGGATGTCCATGCTCATCCTTCCATCCTGGACCGATAGCCAAATTCATTGCCTGCACCCCGTCGGGAAGCTGGTAGCTCGGTGTAGCAGTACACGGAGTGGAAAGTCCAAGTTCGCTGGGCACTCCTGCTCGATGAATCCGGCCAAGCCCGGTACTGTCGTAATGGTGATCGGCATTCGTATCGATTTGCAGGGAATAGCCTGACACATTGGCAAAAACCTTGTGAAAGGCGGGTGATGTTTCCCAGATGTATCCGCCGGTTTCAGCTGGACACGGCTGCTCATCGATCTCGTCATCTGCGAACAAAAACGCAATGTATATGAAAGAGCCTAATGTAGCCATATATTTATCATAGTAGCCGTAAAACTCTGTGCCGATTTTTGAATCAATCGGATACAGGTTTTTAAGATGACGTGGAGGGTCCTGCTGAAGCCAGCGCATAATCGATTGAACGGCCAGGTGAGCGCTGCGCTTAAACGCTCCGGCAGTTTTTAGATCACCCAGTTCCTTATAACGGCACGCCTCGTACTCCGCACTGGCCGCAATCAGCGCCTCATTGAACAAAAACTGGTTGCTGCGTCCTCCATAGGGGAATTCGCCGGATGCGGATTGCATGAATAACGTGCTGAGCCCTGCTTTTTTTAGCATATCGTCCAGCTGTCCACTGAAAGCACCTTTGTAGCCGTAGCCCAATAAAAGCTGGATTTGACAGCGTGTCGTCAGATCGTACAAAATCGGGCAGTTAGGGTCCATATACATACCGTTACTGTCAAACAGCTCCAGCTGCTTTGGCCAGTGGATGTCAAAATACGTCCTGGTATCGGTCAGGCCGACGATCTCTCGTAAATATTCACCCACCATATTGTAAATATTGATGTTGTGGAGTTGGTCGTGTCCATCCTCGCCAAGTCGGTGCACATAATTTCGCTCTGGCTCGATCAGGGACAATAAAGCAAGTAAGCGATCCCTCACGCTTTCATCTAATTGTTCTTCTATAGCGAGAAAAGCAAGCATGATCTCCTTCACGGAAAAGTCAGCCATCTGATTGCCTTCGCTCTGATGCAGCTCTATGCAGCAGGCCTCCATCATTCGTTCCCATAATGGGGCATAATCCGCTATGCGCCCTTGCGCGATCAGGATGCCCATGATGCTGGTGATCCGGGCATATGCCTGTAAATCATCGATGTGTTCATCCGGGTTTGAGGGAAGTCTTGCCTCAAGCTCTTCTTTGCTGTATGCGTTCAACGTTTGTTCCATAATATCGAGATAAATGCTCTTTGATAATCCAGTGTTTGTAAAAGTGGGCGGAATCGGCTGGTTTCTGACCCACCCTAACATATCGTGCAGCATGCTGTTCCCTCCTAAGTGCTTTCCGCTTTACTTGTTTATTTCGCTCCGCCAACGCGTTTCTGATAAGAATCATTCAGTTCTTTGCTCATCTTCTGGAAATCCGCATCGGTTTGGAGCTTTTTCACAAAATCGTCCCAGGCCGTTAGCGGCTCTTTACCGTAAATGACCTTGGTCTTGATATCCTGAATCTTCTTGTTCAATTCCGGTCCTACGGTAAGCGAGGTTTCCGAATACAAGCCGACGGCTAAACTAGGCACGCTGATTTTGGAGCGCTCGTCGATTACCTTTTTATTTCGTTCCAAATAATCATTAGGCATACCATTGCGGAAAGCGCGTTGGTACTTATCATTTTTGTATAAAATCTGTTTAAAGGCGCCTTGCGTTACCAATTCCTTCTGTCCTAACTCGGTGAAAACCTTATTGCCGTCCTTTTCCGTGTAGTGCGTATCCTTCATTCCGTAGCTTACGAGATCCCAAGCTTCATCGGAGGCTCCGTAATCGAGCAGTTCCATAATTTTTTTCAATTTGGCTTCGGGGACCTTTTTATTGATGACATACATTCCGTAAAAGCCGGTATCCTTGCTGGTGAAACCGTTGACGCTGACCATAGGCTGTAAGTCGGCTTGCGGATTCGTCTTGCGCAGCTCTTGGGTAGGCTCCCACGCAGCCTCTGGCGTATCCGATCCCATTCCCGCTTTACCAGCTTTCATCATATCCTTCGCCTGAGTGGCTTTGAGAATCGCAAAATCCTCGGGAATCAGCTTTTCCTGATAAGCCTTGTTCAGAAATACCAAAGCTTCCTTTGTTTCCGGAAGCGTATTGATATTGACCAGCTTGCCGTTAACGAGCTTCCAGGAACCGTTCGTTTGGTTAAAAGCCGATTCAATCCATCCCAAGGAACCCATACTATCCTGAGCCACATAGGCTGCATATGCTTGTGTATCGGCTTTACCATTACCGTCTGGATCCTGCTGGGCGAAAGCTTTCCACACCTTGTACAGCTCATCTGTCGTTTGGGGAACCGTTAAACCAAGCTTGTCAAGCCAGTCTTTGCGGACGTAGGGAAAACCTCCGCCCTCAGTGGGACGAACCCTTGGAACCCCATAGTTTTTCCCATCCTCCATCTTGGTGAATTCCCAGGAATCCTTGGGAAAGTCGGCCAGCTTCGGATATTTCTTGTACACATCAGTGACATCCCAGAAAGCCCCCTGTTGGGCAGATTTACGGATGACCGGAACGAACGGATCGAGTACAAGCATAAGGTCAGGAAGATCGCCAGAGGATAAGGTTACATTCATTTTTTCTTCATAATTGTTGGGGGAAAGCCAACTCACCTTAAGACTTGTATTTGTTTTTTTCTCAATTTCTTTGAGGATTGAATTGTTCGCATCTGGTGGTTCAGGTGAGAAGAATGTGGTCATGATGTTGATTTCCGTCGGCTTGGCTGACGCAGGGTCGGCAGCGGCTCCCGTACCGGAATCCGTCTTTCCTGCACAAGCGCTTAATAACGATAAGGTGAGTAAACTGGCGGTGCAGACAACCGTTGTTTTCTTGATTGATTTCATAAAAATAAACCTCCCTTTATGGATATATATATAGAACTCATTCCTTCACGGAGCCAACCATAGCCCCTTTGGAGAAATGCTTTTGCAAGAATGGATAGACCATCAGGATCGGGACTGTAGCTACCACTACAGCTGCCATCTTCAAGGTTTCCGGTGGAATCCGTTGTTCTGCCATCATTTCAGCAGCTGCATCCCCACCCATTGCCGTAGAAGAATCGATCAGCATATTTTGCAGCAGCACCTGCAGAGGCCATTTGGTATGATCGTTCATGTAAAGAACCGCTGTAAAAAAGGTGTTCCAATAAGCCACAGCATAAAATAAGCCAAATGCGGCCATAGCCGGCAGGGACAAGGGCAAAATAATCCGAAACCAGACACCCAGATCTCCGGCGCCGTCGATAGTAGCCGCCTCCTCCAGACTGACAGGGATGCCGTCAAAAAAACCTTTCATTAGCAGCACATACCAGCCGCTCGTTAACGCCGGTAATATTAAAGCCCATATATTATTCATCAGGCCAAGCTCTTTGACTAAGATAAACGGCGGTATTATACCGGGCTGAAACAGGGTCGTTAGCAAAATACCAAGCATGAGCAGCCTTCTCCCATAGAGCTGTTTACGTGATACTGTATAGGCCAGGGCTGAAGTAACCAGTAGACTGCATGCCGTACCGACAACTGCAAGAAAGCTGCTCACCCCGATGGCGCGGACAAAAGTGGGAGTGGACAATATGTATTGGTAGGAGCTAAGTGTCCACTTTTCAGGGAACAGGATAATGCCTCCCCGCAAATATTCGGACGGGTCCGTGAAAGAAATAACGAATACGTAATAGAGCGGGAATAACGCTGATATCGCTATAATAACCAACAGAACGGTAATGATCATGTTGATCCAACGGTCACTGGAGCTAAGGATCATCTTAGGAACCTCCTTTTCACAAAATACATTAATAAACGCCTTCTTCGCCGAAACGCTTAGCTAATCGGTTGGACAGAATAACCAATATCAATCCGATTACAGATTTGAACAGGCCGACTGCAGTCGTAAAGCTGAACTGCCCTTGGCGAATACCCAGTCGGTACACATAGGTATCAAAGACTTCGGCTACTTCAGACACGGCACCGTTCATCATCAGGAAAACCTGTTCGAAGCCTACATCCATGATATGACCGATACGTAAAATCAACAAAATGATAATGACACTGCGGATCGCAGGCAGAGTTACATGCCATGCTTGTCTCAGTCGGCTGGCGCCGTCCATTTTGGCTGCTTCGTACAGCTGGGGATCAATGCCTGCAATAGCAGCAAGGAAAATAACAGTCCCCCAACCGGCCTCCTTCCAAATGGATTGAACCGTGAGCAGTCCCCAGAACAGATCAGGATTGGTAAGGAAATCGATCTTCCCAATGCCCACTGCCTCCAGCAGCTTGTTTACAATGCCCTCACCTTTGGAAAGCATCAGAAAACAAATACCGGCGATAATCACCCAGGATAAAAAGTGGGGCAAATAAATAATCGATTGCACGACACGTTTAAAAAATTGATGGCTCACCTCATTTAACAGCATAGAAAGAAGGATAGGCAGCGGGAAGAAAAAAACAAGATTTAACACATTAATCGCCATCGTATTACGCAGCAGCATAAAAAAATCAGGATGAGCGAATAGCCGCTCAAAATGCTTAAATCCAACCCAAGGGCTTTGAAGTAGACCCTGAAACGGTGAATAATCCTGAAAAGCAATGATGATGCCCCACATCGGAAGATATTTGAATACGATAAAGAACAAGATCCCGGGCAGACCGAGCAGGTACAAGGATTTGCTCTTCATTATTCTTTTCCATACCCGATGCGCAGCCTGTTGTTTTCCTGTAGGCGACGTGGAAGCCGTCTGCTGTGCATACATGATTGAACTCACTCCATTTCTGACAAAAGTTTAGCGCCGTTCCCAGAACTGAATATAAAAGGAGCCAGATAAACAAACAATAACAATTTTTTAAACACCCTTCTTGATGGCTATAACACTTTTTACAGCGAATAATACTTTTTTTAAGCAGCAAAAAAAGGCTGTAAAGCAGCGGTTTATACGCTACCTTAAGCCTTTGTTCAAGAAGAAGCATTTACTGCATTTTTATGTGTATCCCGATATTCACTGGCGGTGACGCCCTCATGTTTTTTGAAGATTCGGTTGAAGTATGTAGGCTGGTAGCCGCAGGCAAGCGCAATATCGTTAATCTTCATGTCGGTTGTGACCAACAGCTCCTTAATATGACCGATCCTGATCTTCGTTAAATAATCGATAAAGTTGACACTCATGATCTGCTTGAAGCTACTGCTCAGCTTGACGGTACTGGTCCCGTACAAGTCTGCGAAATATTCGAGGGATAGATCGTTCATATACTCCCGGTGAATCGTATCGGCTACTTTCGTAATCAACTGCTTGATGTAAAAATCCTGCACCTGTACAAGCTCTGTAACATAGGGGGTGACCACTTTGTCTTTAAACCACTGATGCATTTCCTTAGGCTCGCGCAGCTTGCCAAATTGCTCGTATAAATTGACCCCCGGAAATATGTTCTCGGGGTTAAAGCCGGTTTGGAGCATGACATGGAGCATGCTTCCGAGCAGCTGCTGCATCCCCTGCTTCACACTGCCTTCCTTCACTGCCTGCTTTTGCAGCTCAACTAGAAACTTTTGAATGTTTTCATCCGACTCTGTCAGCATACCCAGACGCAGGGTTTGCAATATTTCATTTTCCAGATCAAATGGATACACGATACCCTGTCCCTCTGGCAGCAGCTCCTCGGTATCGATGATCGCATGTTCAGCTTCGATGCTTCGGTAGCGAAGGGCTTGGCGGGATTCATTCAAGGTATGGGAGATATGAACCAGCGAACGTGCCGCTTTGCTGAGGCTGATCGTGACGCTTACCTTCAACAGCTGCTTTAAAGACTGTAACATCTCATTAGAAAGATGATACAAGTCTCTTTTCATCGACTCGCCTGATACGGTATCGGGGAAGAAAACAAGCAGCCCCACTGTCAGGTCACGGAAATTAATTACACTAAATCCGGTTGCTTCCACCCGTTTACCTACAATTTCCTCAATAATGTTGGCTGCTGCAAAAGTGACCAACTGCTCATCGCCATCCACAAACCTCCCGTCCAGATTGGAGAGCCCATGAAGCTGAATCAGCATCATTCGGAAAACCTTTCCCTCCACATCCCAGCCGTATTGGTTCATCTGATCCAACACTTCATTTTCCGATAAGCCTTGAAGATGTCCCTGGACGAGCTGCAGCATGAACCCTTCTTTCAGTGCAGGCAAAGCCCGGTCAAGCCGTTCGTGAAGCACCTGGCTTTCACGTGTTACGTACTGCCACCTTTTCTCTATAAGCTCGATTTCATCGCCGGAACCCCTATCTGCTGCTGCTGTGGTGACGTTGTCTGATTGAATCAGCCGGACAATTCTTTGGATCGGTTTGTACAGCTTATTGGAAGCGAACCAGGACAGCAGCAGTGCCAGAAGCAGCACAATGAGCGAGATACCGATCATTAGCCGTGAGATCAGTACAACCGGAGCCGTCAAATTCGACATGGGGGTGGCGGAGACATAGATCCATGGATAACCGAGTCGGTTGGAAACGCCCGTTGATATCGAATAAGCCTCACCCTGGAAATCATAAATAAAGGTGCTTTCATTGTTGTTTCTGGAGGCTAATTGACCGCTCAGAGTGGTTTGCAGCTCCTGGGAGGCTCGATTGTCGGATGGGGAGGGAGTAATCGAGCGGTAATCCCCGCTGACGATAAATGATGTGCCTTTTTCTTCGGAGCTGGCATTTTTGACAAGAGATTCGAGTTTACGCGGATTGACATAAAGTAAAAGCGCCCCGAACGGCTTAATCCCCTGGCCTGAGAGCGTATGCACCAACACAAGCGAGCTGCCGTTTTGCTTCAGTTGCAGATTCATAGACGGCAGCGTCCAGAAAACGGAGGCTTTTGTCTGCAGGAGCGAGGCAAAATCATTTTTTTCCTTGGCTTCGGTGAGTCGCTCCGTCATTTCATCTGTAATGATCAGGGAGGGCCCTTCCACATACAAAGCGACCTTATCAATTAGCGGGTTGGAAGCCTTCAACGTCAAGATGGATTTGTACAAATCCTGAATATCGGCATACTGCTGTACGGTATCGAGGTTGCGGAGCTTTGAGCCATAGGCTGGATTTTGCGACCATTGTGTCAAACTTAATTCCAGTTGGGAGAAGCTTTCATCGATCCGCTGGATTTCCTTTTTTAATTGCAATTGATGGGTTCGATTGACCTCATGCTCGATATTTTTGCTGCCCACGAAATAAGAGCTGATTCCGATGACAGCGGTAGGAATGCAGGCTACAAACACGACAAACAATAAGCTTTTTCGATAAAAGTGTCCTTTATTGGCTTTACCGGAAATGAAGGATCGAATGAATGAAGCCGTTTTCAAGGTGGATTTTCACTCCTCTAAGCTCAAATTCGATTCTATCATAACAGAGATAGGGACATTTCTAAATGAATAGTTTACTCTCCACCAAGATGCCTTCCCTTGTTTGCTGCTGTCTATAAGCTAAAGCGCAGTCGTACGGTTCACTCCAGTTGTATTCCTTTTTCAAGGTAATCACCATTTTTCAGCGGGTCCAAAAAAGGAACAAGACATAAAAACGTGGAGGTAGCCCGGCATCGGGACTCTCGATATGATGAGATCAATACCAGACGTCGCGAGCTTAGGTCACACAAGCATCATGAAGATCGTGTACATGGACAATCGCTTTTAGAAGGAGGTTACGCTTATGCAATCCCGTTTTGTTGCTGGCGATGTGGGTTCGCAGTTTGTCAAGAAGCGCACAAGCCGGTTAACGGCTCTCAAAAGAAAGTGGCGCAGCAGCAAATATTTGATCTGGATGTTTTTACCCTGTCTATTGTATTACCTCTTATTTAAGTACCTGCCGATATTTGGAATTGTGATTTCATTCAAAAACTACAATTTGTACCGGGGCATATGGGAAAGCAGCTGGGTGGGCTTCAAATATTATTTGATGTTTTTTGAAAATCCCGATTTTTTCATTCTCATGAGGAACACGATTTTACTTGGCGTGTATAAGCTCCTGTTCGGATTTGCCGTTCCGATTACGCTTGCGCTTCTGTTGAACGAAATGAAACATGCAGCCTTCAAAAGATTTGTGCAGACGGCCAGCTACCTGCCCCATTTTATATCCAATGTCGTTGTCGCCAGTATGGTGGTTTTGTTCCTGTCTCCGACCTCAGGCCTGGTTAATCAGTTGATCAAGGCTTCCGGCTTCGACATGATTAACTTCCTCGTGAATCCGGGCTGGTTTCGTACAATCTACGTGTCCTCGGATGTGTGGCAGCATTTTGGGTGGGAAACTATTATTTATTTAGCGGCATTAACGGCCATAGACCCGCAATTGTATGAAGCTTCGGATATCGATGGAGCGAATCGGTTTCATAAATTGATTCATGTAACGCTGCCTGGCATTATGCCGGCGATTACGATTGTGTTTATATTGAATGTGGGTAAGGTGCTGGAAATCGGGTTTGAGAAAGTATTCCTGCTGTCCAATCCGGCTACCTATGAAACCGCCGATATTATCAGTACCTATGTGTACAGAGTCGGTTTGACCAATTCCAATTTCAGCTACGCCGCCGCAATCGATTTATTCACCGGTTTGGTAAGTTTGGTATTCATCATTTCGGCCAATTATGTGAGCCGCAAGCTTTCAGAAAACAGCCTATGGTAGGTGAGATGAGTTGAAGAAAAAATGGAGTTTGTTTTCCGCTGTTAACGTGGTGGTCCTGCTGTTTGTAGCTGTTGTCACCATCTATCCGTTCTTGTACATGCTGTCGATTTCACTCAGTAAGGATATTTTCGTGCTCCGCGGCGAGGTCACGCTATTCCCCAAGGGGCTGAACTTTGATATGTATACAATGGTGCTGAGTGATCCGAGGATTATGCGCGCCTACGGCAATACGATCCTCTATGTAGGTTTGGGTACCTTGATTTCACTGGTTATTACTGCAATGGGGGCTTACTCTTTATCCAAGAAGAGGATGGTTTTTCATAAGGGATTCACCTTGATCATCATTTTTACGATGTTTTTCAGCGGGGGAATGATCCCGACGTTTCTCGTTGTCAAAAGCTTTGGTTTGATGGACACGTTATGGGCAATGGTGCTGCCGGGAGCCGTCAACTCGTTTAATCTGCTAGTTATGCGCACTTTCTTCCAGAATGTTCCTGTTGAGCTTGAGGAATCCGGGACGATGGACGGACTGACCGACTTTGGAATTTTTATTAGAATTGTCATTCCTTTATCCCAAGCGGCGTTTGCGACAATCGGGTTGTATTATGCGGTAGCGCTGTGGAATAACTTTACCCTACCTTTTCTGTATCTGACCGATGAGAAACTGTTCCCGCTTCAGGTCGTGCTGCGAAGTATCGTGCTGGCAGGCGCCAGCGGCTACGGGGAGTCTACCGGAATTGGCGGTGATAACGTGATTGTCGAGGAATCCCTGAAGTATACCGTTATTATGGTGGCAACTTTACCGATTCTGATGATTTACCCGTTCCTGCAAAAGTATTTTGTCAAAGGGGCTTTGATTGGTGCTGTGAAGGGCTGAGCAGCAGGACAAGGCCATATGTATCAAATCTGTATGAACTTTGGAGACACGCTCTTAAAGAGTATAATCATATGAATGAGGTGAGACGCATGAGTAAAAAGGGTTCAATCTTGTTGTCGTCGGTTGTAGGATTATCGCTGGTTACCGGATGTGCTTCCGGTGGAGAAACGAAAGAAACTCCACAAGCCGCGGTTCCTAACAGCCCTCCTGTCAAAAAAACGTTCACCATGCTCACGGAGTCCAATCCAAGCTGGCCTTATAGCAAGGACTGGCCGGCCTGGAAATGGATCGAGGAGAAAACGGGTGTAACTCTGGATGTGCGCACGCCTCCCGGTAAAACGGATGAAGCTGTTAATCTGGCCGTTGCTTCCGGTCAAATTCCCGATCTGATGATCGTTAAGGATCTGCAGCAGGCGAATAAATTCGGCCAGCAGGGTGCGTTCGTCAATATTCTGGACTACAAGGACCAGATGCCGAATTTCAAAAAGTGGATGGAGAAATATCCGGATATTACGAAGGAAGCGATTGCGGCGGATGGCAAGATGTATCAGTTCCCGAACGAGGGTTTTGGGGAGACGAACCGGACGATCTGGATGGATCGCGATGATATTTTCAAAAAGGAGGGGCTTAAAGCTCCGGCGACTTACGATGAGCTGTATGAGGTATTGAAGCAATTAAAAGCGAAGTACCCGGACAGCTACCCGCTCTCCTTCAGGATCGGCGGAAACCGTCTGCAAATTCTGAAATATATGGCCCCTGGCTTTGGCACGCATGATGATTTCTTCTACGACAAGGCGAAAAAGGATGTTCGCTACGGCCCGACGGAGAATGAATTCAAGACGATGATCGAGTATATGAACAAATTTTACAAGGATGGGCTGATTCCACCGGATTTTCTTACGCTTGAAACGAAGCAGTGGCAGGATATGATGGCGGGTTCCAAGTCCTTTATCACTGTGGATTATATCGGACGGATCGACTTCTTCAATCTGGCGATGCGTAAAGAGAATCCGCAGTTTACGGTAGCCTTGATGGCGCCGCCTGCTGGGGGAGCGAACGGCAAGCAGCAGAACGCTTATACGCACACGGTCACCGGAGGCTTCGTTATTGCCTCGAAGGCCAAGGATGTTAAGGATATTATGAAATTCATGGATTTCTTCTACTCCGAGGAAGGCAAAACGTTGGCGAGTTGGGGCAAAGAGGGTGAATCGTACACGTTAGAAAACGGCACAAAGAAAATGAAAGCCGACTTTGTCGATGTAACCGATCTGCGTAAGAAAACCGGATTGGCTACTTATGGCACCTACCAATGGATTGATTATGACGCGCATCTGTCCCTCTCCTCCAAGGAGCTGCAAGCGGCTTACCCGGAAGCGCGCAAATATGATTCCGAATATAGACCGAAGCCATCTTTCAATGAAAACGAGCTTGAAATTATTTCGACAACCGGCAAAGCGCTGGAAAAAAGCAGGGACGAGAATTTATCCAAATTCATTCTGGGTGAAAGAAAAATGGCGGAATGGGATCAATTTGTTGCCGAGCAAAATAAGCTGGGTCTGGATAAAATCAAAGCTATTTACAAGACGGCTTATGAGCGTACGGACAAGATTACTTTGAAATAGTCAAATAAAGCTCCAAATCCACCTTCATAGTGGTTTTGGAGCTTTATTCATTCTTATGTGAGGACTGACGCATTCACTTGTCTTATCTTGCTGGTCAGTCGCATTCGCATTTAATCCTCCGTACCATCACCGAACAGTTGCATGTAATTACGGTAAGCGTCCTCGCACCAGCTAGCCTTCAACGCATTATCATACAGCTTGAATCGGCCAGTAGGCTTGGTCGCTTCCGTGTTGTGCTCCAATTTCTGGGCATAGTGCCGCGCATGCGTGAAGCTGCGCTTCGCCAGCTTGTGGCGTCCGGACCATTTGAACCTGTTCGTCCGCACCATATAGTAGAGGTAATGGGTCATGTCCTCAAGATAGGTGAATCGCATCTCGTCCTCCAGAAGCCGCTCCATAACCTCATCCTTCTTAACATGAAGCAGTGCATCGTCTATCAGCTTGCGGCAGTAGTCCAGCAGATCCATCGTTTGCACAAGGCTGATGCCTGCGTTGGGATCATCTGACTGCTGCTCGTACTGCATGTGTTTGAGCGGAAACAGGATTTCCGCATCCTGATTCAACAGAGCTGCGAGCGATAGACGCCGGTCTCCGAGGTATTGATAATGCTTCAGGAACTTGGCATTGCGCATCGCGGTCTCCAATGATTCATAGAAATGGCGCATCTTTCCTGAGACTTCCCCATAATACTGAGTGAAGTAATCATCAAGCAATGTTTCTACATTCAGCTCTGGATTCCACAGCATTCGGTACAGCTGGTAGTTGGTGAGAGTCAGGGTACCCCATTTTTGGTCGGACATGTGCATATAATGAAAGTGTCGGATACCGGTCTGGTAATAAAAGGGGATGTCCTGCTTCATGATCGTCATGAACGGAACTGGAATCGTGGCGAAGGCTCCCACATTGTAATATTCACCGATATACAGCTCACCGCGGTAATGCCGGTTCGGATCGGTCGTCCAGGGACGGTACGTGCTCATTAAATCCGCATTGGTTTCGGTGCATGCTGCATCGTCCAGATGGTGGACATAACAGCGCTCAATTGGAAAATAAGTTGGGTAACAGCTGGCATAATCGTAATCTTCCGGCAATGGTCGGTCCGGTGCTGGCAGCGTCTCGTGGTAGACGGGGAACAAAATCTTCACATCGCGCTTCAACCGCCCGTCCATGATGGCCTGACGGATAAACTGGCGCAGTCGATGGGTGACGAGAATCATTTTGTAAGCATAGTTGCCTGTCGCTTCGCACTGCTCACAGGAGCACCATTGTCCGTTATCCAGCATCCAGAAGTTTAAGTAATCAACCTGTTTCCAGTCACCGGATATGAGATCCTCTACTACATTGCTGCACAGCTCGTTGGTGGCATCGGCATTAGTGGTACAATAGTTGTCCCCATAGCCTTCACGGTCGCCTGCGCCGACATTGGCGCTGCGTTCGCCGTTGACCAGCCCGAACCACTCGGGATGGGCTTCAAAATAGGTCGGTCGGCCGTCGATTGCGGCAACGGCATGACCGAGCCCACGATCTGGAGGGTATGGATAGGGGGCATGCGGGTTCAAAAATCTTGACAGGATGTTATGGCCTCCGGCGCAAAGGCGAATACCCCGTTTTTTCAATGCGTGAGGATTGTGTATGCGATCGAGAAATACAAAATTGACGCGGTTGCGCGCCATCCAGTTGGTCAGGTCCGCCGAGGAGTCATCGATATGCTCGCTGTAGCAGCCCCTTGTCCGAAAGCGCGGAGCCTCGCATATATCTGTGTCCGGCAGGGTGAAATTCACCGAGGCAGGTACCACCATGCCCTGCTCGCCGAGTCCGAACCAGCGGAAGCCGAGCGTTTCCAGAAACGCATACACCGCATACAAGGTGCCGACGCGGTCCCGACCGGCTAGCAGAAGCAGCTTGCCGCCTTGGTTGTTGACCGTTACCGCACAGAAGCCTTCAGCGGAAAGGCTGTCCCATTCGTAGCGCCGCGCCAGCTCGTGATGGTCCCAAAGCTGCTGGGCCAATCGGCTGCTTGCCGGTGTTCCGACGAGGATGCCGTCGCATTGAAGCGGCTCCATATCCTCAAGCTCACCGGTGTCGCGCAGCGGGAAATAACGTTCATCCTGTTCATCCACTCCGGTTAACAGGCAAAGATGGCTGCGCAGCTCGACCGCAGCAAAGCATTGCGTGCAGTGAAGCGCTTGTGGATTGGACTCGTCCCACCAATCGATTTCCTGCTCCGCAAATGCGGCCTCACGAATTGTAGCAAATGCTCCTTTATCTACGATGATGGGCATCGCAAGGTGCTGTACAGGCTCTGTTCTTGAATGCAGAATGTTCATCTTGTGTTCATCCTTTCGTAGCGGCTTAGCATGGCTGAATGCTGCTGTAAGACCACTATACGAAATTCTGAAACCTTCGGCTATAGTCCGTTTCTTCGAATCTGCTTCAATTTCATACAATCGCAAATGTACCTTTTTCGATAAAATGTACATTTTAAAATTTGCTATAGAAACCGTCAACTGTCGCACTACTGACAGTCCAGCGTAAGGCTTTAGATTCAAGACCCGGTTAGCGAGGATTTACGAAATTCACCCGGCGACATTCCCGTCGATCTCTTGAACATGCGGATAAAGGAGTTGACGCTCTGGTAACCGACGCTAACGGCAATATCCTGAATCTTGGCGTCGCTGCCAAGCAGCATCTCCTTCGCTTTGCGGATGCGCAGATCGTTCAGATAGTCGATGAAGTTGATTCCGGTCTTGTCCTTGAAATAAGCGGACAAATAGGCGGCGGATACCTTTAATTTATCGGCGAGAATATCTAGCGACAAGTCCTCCCCGATATGGGATTCCATATATTCAGTCATAAACTTCGTGATAGGGTCGTAGCCTTCCTTTTTCTTCTGAATCAGCTCTGCGCTTAAGGAAAGATAACCGCTCAGGAACTCTTTAAACTGTTCGTGCGTATAGCAGCTGCGGATTTGCTCGCCGGGGGAGGGAGAATCAGCAGCCGGCTGCATATCGAGCTGCAGGGTGATCAGCGTTTTGTTCACCTTGCTTACAATCTCCTGGGCAAAATCTATACATGCGTGCGCGGTCGCTTCGTTTTTTTGCATCCGGTCCAGAGCACGATGCACGAGTGTTATCGTCTGTGCAGCATTTCCGGCATGGAGATGAACCATGAAATCCTGATCCTCGAGGGAAGTAAAGCCCCAGTGGTGAATGGGAGTTTCTGCTGTAGTGGACGGTGCGATAATCTGCGTTTCCTCATTAAGCTTCCTTTTTTGAAGCCGTTCCAGTGACTGCTCGTAAGCAGCGGTAAAATTAGCGGATTCGGGGTAAACATCGCTGACGGCAATTGTCAGAAATATATATTGATTATCAAGATCAAGTACCTGCTTAATATGGAGCAGTGTTTGCTGAATCCGTTCGTCCAAGACAGGATCGGCAAATATCAGCGTCAAGATCATATCCTGCTCCATTTGGAACGTTAGCGAATTTTCATACTCCTTGAGCATCGTCATCTGAATAAATTCTTTTACATAATAAGAGGCCTTGTCCTTGCCGAACTCCGTGACTCCCTCAAAGTCCTCCTTGTAGGTTAATTGGAACGCCGTCATAACGAACGGTTTTTCCAGCATGTCGGGTTTTTCCTCTTGTGGAACGTCGGAATGGGTCTGGATATTTTTGATTTTATTAATGAATGAATAGTATTGCAGCAGGGAGTCTTTATGCGACAGGTCAGCCTTGGCATTACGATCGGACTGGGCGAGTTGGGCCAGCCGTTGACTTATAATATTGAATTCCCGAATTTGAAAGGTAGGTGGCGCGCTGGCATTAAGCTCGGTAACCGATTGAACGATACGCTTCAACGGATTGTTGAATTTCATACTGAAAAAAATGGAAGTACCGACGCTTATAATAATCGCGATCACCAGTAGGGAAATCAATATGACGTTCATCTGCGTCGTTTGCTGGGAGATGCTTTGCTCCGGTACGATATTGACATAAATCAGCCCTGACTCTGGAGAAGCCTTATAAAAGTATAAATTTTTCTCGTGCTTGATGAACAGACTATCCGATTTGCTGAAATCCGGAAGATTGTCCAGTAATGACGTATCCCCTACGTTGTAGATCACTTTCCCGCTGCTGTCCAGAATCAGAAAATTACTGTTGATCGATTGATGGAACTTTTTCAAAGCTTTACTGGCATCGAGAAAGGCTAAAATCGTCGTATTCGAGCTGCCTGACTTTTTGACCATAATCGGCAGAAGCTGCTGTTGGCCCGGTGACGGATCGAATACCTTCTTTTGCGAAAATTCGGCAGCTGGATACAGCTGAAAGCTGAACGGCTTTAAAGCCTCAGCTCTCCAGAATTCTTTGGTGTAGAGCTGGGATTCATAATATTTATCAAACAAATCCGCGGACTGGTGGGAACCGTTCTTGTCAACGGCAATCTTCAGGTTCTGGAACTGCACAATGACATTATCCAGAAATAAAGGTTCGTTCCCCATCATGACGCGAAGCTCGTTGTTGAGATCTACGACAGTCGAGTAGCTGGGCTGATCCCGGCTGCTTTCCAATGCGATGGCTGAAGTGCTGAATAGCTCGCTCAGCAAAGTTGTCTGGAGCAGATGAAGGTGATTCTCATAATTATCGACGGTATGATTCAGGTTGAGTGTATTGTAACGAATGATCTCGTCATATAAATTGTTGCGAAAAAAAGCATAGGAGACGAAATTAAAAGTGGTGAACAAGAGGATAATGACCAAGAAACTGAATAACAATTTATTAAACAGAGAACGTGACTTTTCTTTGATATCCAGTAAAGTGCTCATGCTGTTGTCCTCCTTGTGGGCTGCTCCATGCAGGCGGTTTTTGTGTTCTTACATTATTACATACTTTAAATCGATATCCTCTTTTGCGCTATATTCATTTTTCAGGAAATGCTCTTTTTTTCAGGTCAGAAGGAAATGGTGTGCTTTTTAAAAAGATGTCCGTTTATTTAGCCTTGGATAGGGAATACAATGGCCTTAAGCTAAGCTAGCTAAGCCAAGCGGAGTTGGAATTCCGCGTTATTATCGCAGTACGAGAGGAGATTAATGATGAGCAGACTGGGAACGATTGTTGAAACCGATGCGGATCAGTTAAAGGTAAAAGTATTCGAAACAAGAGCCGCTATGGGGCAGCGGGCTGCTGCTGATGTAGCTGACAGGATAAAAAGCTTGCTGGGCTCGCAATCTGAAGTACGAATGATTTTCGCTGCAGCGCCATCACAAAACGAGATGCTGCAGGCGTTGGCCGCAGACAAGGATATCGATTGGAACCGCGTCACCGCTTTTCATATGGACGAATATATTGGACTTCCGGCCGATGCCCCGCAGGCGTTTGGTCAATTTTTGAAGGATCGGCTGTTTAATATCGTGCGTCCGGGCAAGGTTCATATTATCGACAGCTCGGCGGATATTGCTGTGGAGGCGCAGCGGTACAGTGGCCTGTTGGCTGAAGCTCCGATTGATATCGTATGTCTGGGTATCGGGGAGAACGGGCACATCGCGTTCAACGATCCACCGGTTGCAGATTTTACAGATCCACTGCTGGTTAAATCCGTTGAGCTCGATTTGGAATGTCGGCAGCAGCAGGTGAACGATGGCTGCTTTGCAGTGCTTGAGGATGTGCCGAAGCATGCCTTAACGTTGACCATTCCAGCGCTGGTAGCCGGCAAGCAGCTGTTCTGCGTGGTACCGGGTCCGACCAAACGGGAAGCGGTGCAGCAAACGTTGAACGGTCCGATCTCGACGGCGTGTCCTGCAAGCATCCTGCGTCGGCATACGAACTGCATGCTGTATGTTGACAAGGCCTCTTATGGCATGGAGTAAAATGGGCTGCTTGATCGTTGATTTAGTATCAGTGAGAATTGTGAGCCCTGCTGGAAGGAGCACTGACGGAGGATGAAAGCGATGGATTTAAAAGCTGCCGTAATCGGCGCCGGGATTATTTCGGACCAGCATTTTGAAGCAATGCAGAGAACGGAAGGCTACACGCCCTGCGCGGTCGTGGATATCAACAAGGATAAAGCTGAACAGGCAGCCAAACGTTATGGCGTTCGAGCTTATACGGATTACCACGAAATGATGGAAACCGAACAACCGAATGTGGCAGCGATTGCCCTGCCGCATTTTTTGCATAAAGAAACGGCCTTGTACGCGGCCGAACGCGGGTGCCATCTGATGCTGGAAAAGCCGATGGCGCTTACCACTACGGAGTGTGATGAGATCATTGCAGCCGCACGTAGAGGGAATATTCGAATTCTGGTCGGGCATACGCAGCACTATATGGCTGAAAATCTGGCGGCTAAAGCGATTCTGAATAGTGGCGAGCTTGGCGAGCTGGTGATGATCAATGATACCCGGCATATTCATTATTATAAAGATAGCAGACCACAGTGGTTTCTTGAAAAAGCGAAGTCTGGCGGTGGTATCCTGGCGAATCTGGGCGCACATTCCATCGACAAGATTCAATGGTTAACCGACAGCTATGTCCGTCGGGTGCGGGCATCGGTCAGTCATCACGGCAAGCGAGGCGACGTGGAGGGCAGCGGCATCATTTGGTTGGAGCTGGATAACGGTATCCCTGCTACGATTGTTCAGTCCGGTTACCCAGGGGCTTCGCGCAATGAGACGGAGCTTATATTCACTGGCGGTATGCTGAAGCTGAACACGGGCCAAGACCTCTGGATCAGCCGGGGAGGCACCTATGAACCAGTCGAAGTGACTGCGATAGCAACTCCGTTCGAGCTGCAGTACAGGGAGCTTCGCGACGCGATTCGTGAAGCACGCGACCCAGAATGCTCAGGAGACTACGGCCGCAGCGTCATTGCTGCTATAGAGCAGGTGTACCGTTCTGCAGAAACGGGTACGGAGCAGGAAGTGACCCGACCGGTATAAACGGCGGGGTCTATAGTCAAGATGGGATTCTGAGACTGCCTCTTCCCCTTCCCCTCCTTAGCCGACCAATTGCAGGAATTCACATAGGAATAATCCTAAAGGAGAGTTAAACGATGATTAATCAGGCACAACCAGCTATAGAGACCATCGAACAATTGGAACAAAAGCTTGCCGAGCCGTCTGACGCTTTGGTGCACGATTTAGCACAAGTTGACGGTGATATTATGCTGCTTGGCATTGGTGGCAAAATGGGTCCGAGTTTGGCCCGTCTCGCCATGAACGCTTTAAAACGCGCGGGTGTCGTAAAAACAATCTGGGGTGTATCACGCTTTTCTGATAAAGCGCTAAAGGACGAGCTGGAACAAGAAGGTGTTCGCACAATAGCCTGCGATCTGCTGGATGACGAGCAGCTGCAGCAGCTACCTGACGTGAAAAATATCATTTACATGGCTGGCAATAAATTCGGCACGACCGGACGCGAGCATTTTACATGGGCGATGAACGCCTATCTGCCTGGCCGTGTCGCGGAGAAGTTCCGCAACTCCCGTATCGTCGTATTTTCATCCGGCAATATTTATCCGTTTACCCCGGTATTCCAAGGTGGTGCAACAGAGGAGACTTCTCCGGCGCCGCTCGGTGAGTATGGGCAGTCAACGCTTGGACGGGAACGAGTTTTCGAGCATTTTTCCCATCAATACGCAATTCCAATGGTTATCTATCGCTTGAATTACGCAATTGATTTGCGGTATGGGGTTTTGCTGGAAGTAGCCAGATCTGTACAATCAGGCAAACCGATTGATGTGACCATGGGTCATGCTAACTGTATATGGCAGGGAGATGCCAATGAAATCGCACTGCGCAGTCTGAATGTGTGTACCAGTCCGCCCAATTTTATCAACGTCACCGGACCCGAAACCATGTCGATGCGCTGGATAGCTGAACAGTTCGGCAAACGTCTGGATAAGGAGCCGGTTTTTATTGGTGAGGAATCGGATATGGCGCTTCTGAATAATGCCTCCAAATCCCATCAGCTGTTCGGATATCCCCGTGTGTCACTGCTGCAGATGATCGATTGGATAGCACAATGGGTGAAAGAAGGCAGGTCCACCTGGAATAAGCCCACACATTTTCAGGAAAGAGACGGTAAATACTAATGATGGCAGCTCATAAAAACTTGTCAGCCGAACAGCTTCGTGCGCTCCACAGCGGATTGGTGATCCCTGCGCACCCGCTTGCTTTGAACAGCGCGCGCCAATTGGATGAGCAGCGGCAGCGCGCGCTGACCCGATATTATATGGCATCAGGAGCCGGAGGTATTGCTGTTGCTGTCCATTCCACGCAATTTGAAATCAGGGAAGAACGCTACAATCTGCTGGAGCCGGTGCTGCGTCTGGCTGCGGAGGAAGTGGACAATGCTCGGTTGACCCGACCGTTTCTGAAGATTGCCGGAATTTGCGGCTTCACCGATCAGGCCTTGGCAGAGGCTGAGCTTGCTGCCAGACTCGGCTATGACGCTGGATTGCTCAGTATGGGCGGTCTGCAGGGCTGGTCAGAGGAGGAAATACTGCGCAGAACCGAAGCCATAGCGGAGGTAATGCCTGTCATTGGTTTTTACCTGCAGCCATCTGTCGGGGGGCGCATATTCAGCTTCGATTTTTGGCGGCGCTTTGCCGAAATTCCCGGAATTGTCGCGATCAAAATGGCTCCTTTCAACCGGTATCAGACGATTGATGTCGTGCGCGCCGTATGTTACTCAAGCCGCCGCGATGAAATCGCGCTGTACACGGGAAATGACGACAACATCATCAATGATTTGTTGACGACTTATCGCTTCAACGTTAATGGTGTATCCGTGGAAAAAACAATAGTTGGCGGATTGTTGGGTCATTGGGCGGTGTGGACGCAGAAAGCGGTAGAGCTGTTGGAGGAAATCAAGGCAGCCCGTCAATCGCAATCTATCGATTCGGCCTGGTTGACGCGAAATATTGAAGTAACGGAATCCAATGCGGCCTTCTTTGATCCCGCACATGCTTTTGCAGGCTGCATTCCAGGCATCCATGAGGTGTTAAGAAGGCAGGGTCTGTTGGAAGGAACATGGTGTCTGAATCCACATGAAACGCTGTCGCCTGGGCAGGCGGAGGAAATTGAGCGGATGTACCGCGATTACCCTCATTTAAACGATGATGAGTTTGTGAAAAACCATTTGGCGGAGTGGTTGGACTAGAGTGGAAGAGAGGGACAGCATGATGCGATTTAAGGATGTATTTTCTATCATTGGCCCCGCCATGGTTGGACCCTCAAGCTCACATACCGCAGGGGCGGTCCGGCTCGGCAGAGTGGCCCGCCGCTTGCTGGCTATTCAGCCGGAATGGGTAGATATTCAGCTCTACGGTTCTTTTGCTGATACGTATAAGGGTCATGGGACGGATTTGGCGTTGATTGCTGGCCTGTTGGATTACGAGCCTGACGATCCCCGTGTCCGGGATTCGTTGGAGAATGCGGAGCGCCTAGGTATACGGGTTACGATAACACCCAGCAGCGGCTTAGCCCAGCATCCGAATACGGCTTTGATCCTCTTGGGCTGCGGTAACCAGCAAATGGCCATCCGCGGCGCATCGATTGGAGGCGGCAATATCGAGCTGGAGCAGGTCAATGGCTTCGACGTCAGATTCAGCGGGGTTTATCCGACACTGCTTGTTTTTCATACGGACCGTACAGGGATGATCTCGGATATTTCCGGTGTGCTCCGTGAATTGGATATCAATATCGGGTACATGGATGTTGATCGTAAGGAACGCAAAGGGGACGCCTTGACGGTCGTGGAAACCGATGGTTCATTTCCAGCTGGATTACAGGAGCGATTGGGCCAATTAGCGGATGTGCAGGATGTACGAATCATCGACTGGGGGGAGGGGAATTCATGAGGTTTCAAACCTTGGATCAGCTATCGTCAATCTGTCAGGCAGAAGGGCAGCCGATTTCCGCTGTTATGCTGCATGATCAAGCCAAGGAGTCGGGCCGTCCGCCCGAGGAGGAATTCGCGAAGATGGCGGATTACTACAGCATCATGAAACAGGCCGTTCATAAAGGCCTCTTCGAGCCGACGCCTTCCCGAAGCGGATTAACCGGCTTCGATGCGCAGCGTGTTACGGCTTATATGGCCAAGGACGAGCCGCTGCTTGGCCCAGCCGCTGCGACAGCGATGGCATACGCGCTTGCGGTGTCAGAGGTCAATGCGTCGATGGGACGCATTGTAGCGACGCCGACCGCAGGCTCCTGCGGAATTATCCCTGGTGTATTTGTCAGCACCCAGGAACGATTCGGCTGGAGCGACGAGCACATGGTCGCCGGGCTGTTCAGTGCAGGCGCGATCGGTTATGTGATCGCCAATAATTCATTCGTGTCTGGCGCCGAGGGCGGCTGTCAGGCAGAGATCGGCTCAGCCATCGGCATGGCGGCTGGTGCGTTGGTCGAGCTGAGAGGTGGAACCTCCGCTCAAGCGATCCACGCCGTGGGACTGGCGCTCAAAAACTCGCTCGGTCTGATCTGTGATCCTGTCGGCGGACTCGTTGAAATTCCCTGCATCGTACGCAATGGCTTCGGTGCGACAACGGCACTGGCCGCAGCAGATATGGCTTTAGCCGGTGTACGCAGCGTGATCCCATCGGATGAGGTCATCCAGGTGATGCTGGAGGTTGGTGCGGCCATGCCTGAGAAGCACAGAGAAACGGCCAAGGGCGGACTGGCCCAGACGCCAACAGGCAAGAGGCTGATGAAGGAGCTGTATGGCACACAAAGCAAGGAGGAGCCACAGCCATGACGAAGCTGATAGCAGCCCCCTTGCGCAAACAATTCAGCTCCAATCCTCAAAAAAGACAGTCCCTTCACGGAACTGTCTTATAACATGCTGGCTTAACTCCCCGAAAGAGTATTGTTATTTGTCACCGCGGTCTACATGAAGTCGGGGCTTCGTATTGCCGGTTGTATCCTTATACATTTCCCGCTCCTGGCTTTCAAGCGGCAGGCTGACGAGCTTCCATTCTGTTTGTCCCATTACCGGATCATAAGGAAATTCATCTCCGCGTTTCAACGTTTCTTCGCGTCCCCATTCGTTTTCATAAATGCCGTCTGTCTCCACTTCATGCCCTGAAACTGGCTCCATGCTCTTGTCCTCAGCCATGTGTACCCTTCCCCTCCTAAATAATAGTGATTTCGTTCGTTAGTATGCGCGCGTTTCCTGCAGCCTAATCACTCTATGCATATTCCGACAAAACGTATATAATCGAAAACAGTGAGCATCGGACCCGGCAATCCTGAGAGTGGAGAGCTACAACAATTAAATAGGGAGAGGGTTCGTTTTGTTTGTGCAGTGGCTTAGACAAGGTTTCTTTGGCAATGTCCGCAATGATGTATTATCCGGTATTACGGTAGCACTCGCCTTGATTCCCGAGGCAATTGCTTTTTCGATTATGGCGGGTGTAGACCCGATGGTAGGGCTGTACGCGTCCTTCACGATTGCAGTCACCATTTCGATTGTGGGCGGTAGACCCGGCATGATTTCGGCGGCAACTGGAGCTATGGCTTCATTAATGGGGCCGATAATCGTGAAGTACGGCTTGGACTATTTATTCGCGGCAACGGTACTGACCGGATTGCTCCAGCTTATTCTTGGCGTATTTAAGGTAGGAAGGTTTATTACCTTCGTTCCGCATTCGGTTATTATCGGGTTTGTGAATGCGTTGGCTATTATTATTTTCATGGCGCAGCTGCCCAATTTTGTCGGTGAATCCTGGCCGATGTATGCGATGGTAGCAGGGACGCTCGCGATCATTTATTTGCTTCCGCTTCTAACTAAAGTAGTGCCCTCCGCGTTGGTGGCGATTATCGTGATGACGGTTGTTGCGATTGCATTGAAGCTTGATATTCGCACCGTAGGCGATATGGGCGAGATTCGACAGGCGCTGCCTTTACTGCATATTCCGCAAATTTCGTGGTCTTGGCATACATTGCTGATCCTGCTGCCTTATTCTCTGGCGTTGGCGATTGTTGGCATGACGGAATCCTTGCTGACCGCAACCATTGTCGATGAAATGACGGAAACTGGCAGTGACAAAAACCGCGAGGTTCGCGGGCAAGGGATTGCCAATATGATCAATGGATTGTTTGGTGGCATGGCTGGCTGTGCGATGATCGGACAAACGGTCATTAACATCAAGTCTGGTGGCAGGACGCGGCTGTCAACGCTCGTTTCAGGGGTGTTTCTTCTATTCTTGATTCTTGTGCTTGGCGATATCGTGAAGCAAATTCCGATGGCAGCGCTGGTTGGTGTGATGTTCATGGTGTCGATCGGAACTTTTGATTGGGGAGCGGTTCGGACTCTGGGCAAAATCCCTCGCAGTGATGCAGTGGTGATGGTGCTGACGGTGGCTATTGTCGTGGCTACATCGAATCTGGCAATTGGCGTCGTTTCGGGAGTCGTACTCAGTGCGCTCAACTTTGGCTGGAGAATGGCGAAGCTGAACTGTCAGATAATTATTCGCGAGGAGTCGAATCTATTCAAATATGAGGAAGCTCTTAAGCAGTATGTGATAACGGGGCCGTTATTTTTTGGTACGATGACCCATTTTATTGAGCTATTCGAGCCGCATACAGACCCCGATCATATCATGATTGACCTTAAAGGATCTCACATTTGGGATCATTCCGCAGTCACGGCCATCACCAAGGTTACGGAAAAATACAGGGCTTTGGGGAAAAAAATTACAATCACCGGACTCGACCCGCAGAGCCGCCAATTGATGGAAGCGTATCGAAATATAGAGATATTATGAACATCCTGTTTATACCATTGACAGCCTATAAATAGTGGTGGTAGAGTTAAGACCTAGTAAAAGAGTAGGATTTGCAAAAGATGTAGGGGGAATCGTAATCATGAATAAAATTAAACAAAGTATAGCCTTATTGCTCGTGCTGATTCTGGCAGTGAGCTTGGCAGCTTGTGGAGCCAAACCGGAAGCCAAAGCACCGGAAGCTGCGAGTGGTGCAGCGAGTACAGGTGCCGTATCGTTGGAGAACAAAAAAATTGCATTGATTATGCAAATCAACCTGGGCACGTTCTCGGCTCAATATATAGAAGGCGTTAAAGAGCAGGTCGAAAAGCTGGGTGGTAAAGTAACGGTATTTACAGCTGAAGGCGATTTGGCCAAAATGTCCTCCAATCTGGATGCGGCCATTAATCAAAAGATGGACGGTATCCTGATCGACCACGGTACAGCAGAAGCTTTAGAAGCTGGAGTGAAAAAAGCATTGGAGAAAAAGATTCCGGTTATTGCCTTTGATGCGGACATCAAGCTTCCAGGCGTAACGGTATTAGAGCAAGGCGATCAAAAGATGGCTGAGCTTACGCTCGACAAAATGGGCAAGGACATGGAAGGCAAAGGCAATATCGTGAAGATCTGGGTAGCAGGCTTCGCGCCAATGGAACGTAGACAAGTGGCTTACAAAGCATTCATGGATAAAAACACAGGAATCAAGGAAGTAGCGGCATTCGGAGCGGCTTCGGCCAACACGGCGTTGGATACCCAAGCGCAAATGGAAGCTATTCTTAAGAAATACCCGAACAAAGGCGACATTACAGCTGTATGGGCTGCATGGGATGAGTTCGCTAAGGGCGCTGCCCGTGCGATTCAACAAGCAGGACGCAGTGAAATCAAAATTTACGGTATCGATATGAGCGACGAGGATTTACAGATGATTCAGGACACGAAGAACCCATGGGTTGCTTCTGCTGCTGTAGATCCTAAGGATATCGGACGCATTCAAGTACGTTTCTTATACCAAAAGCTGCATGGCGACCAAACACCGGATAAAATCGTGTTAGACCCGGTTTTCGTATCGAGAGACCAACTGCCGGCTACGCAAATTTCCACAACGCAATTGAGCGAGCACGTTAAAGGCTGGGGCAAGAGCGAGCAAGGCTACACCGATTGGTTGAAGCAAGCTGAGAAGAAATAATCGAGTTTTTAGATATTTAGTATCCCATCGATCTGGATCGATGGGATTTTCCATTGAAATGAGGAGCGTGATGCCAGGATGACGAGTTCCATCACCTTATTGCAAATGAGTCACATCTCCAAGTCATTTCCCGGAGTAAAGGCACTGCAGCAGGTTGATTTTGCGGTTAGCGGAGGCGAAATTCATGCACTGCTTGGAGCTAATGGGGCAGGCAAAAGCACATTAATCAAAGTGATGTCCGGTGCCTATTTGCCTGATGAGGGCGAGATCGCGATTGATGGCAAGCCGCTTGCGATCAGCGGTCCAAGCGACGCCATTCAGAGTGGTATTCAATGCGTTTATCAGGAAGTGGATACAGCTCTTGTACCTAAGCTTACAGTTGCGGAAAATATTATGCTGGATCGGATGACGAACGGCAGCGGCTGGTTAAGTTGGAGTCAAATCGAGCGGGAAGCCGCCCGTATATTAACCGACATTGGACTTACGGTTGATGTGAGAAGGCAGGCTGGGGAACTGAGCATCGCGCAAAAGCAAATGGTGCTCATTGCCCGTGCATTAGCGCAAAAGGCCAAGTTTATTATCTTCGATGAGCCTACAGCGCCACTCAGCAATGAGGAAGCGGACCAGCTATTTCGAATTATGGAACGGCTCAAGGCTGATGGTGTAGGCTGTATATTTATTTCTCACCGCTTGAATGAAGTGTTCCGGATCAGTGACAAGGTAACAGTGATGCGTGATGGTCGGATTATTGCTACCCAGGCTGCGGCGGATACTAGTGTAAAAGTCGTCATCGAGCAGATGCTTGGCAGAACCTTTGAAGAAGAGTTCCCCAAAGTAGAGGTGCCGATCGGCGGACCGTTATTGGTGGCGAGAGATTTGACGCTGGGGACCAAGGTTCGCGGAGTGAACTTATCCGTGCATAGCGGGGAAATTGTCGGCATCGTAGGCTTGGTGGGAGCTGGTAAAACCGAGTTGTCCCGTCTGCTGTTCGGAGCCGATCCGCTGGAGCGAGGAGAGATTGAGCTGCAAGGGAAGCGGTTGAAGCTCAGCAATCCAAGCGATGCGGTGCGTGAAGGCATTGCGCTGATTCCAGAGGAGCGTCGCAAGCAGGGTATTCTTGTTGAACAGTCGGTCAAGCACAACCTGTCTCTGCCGCTGCTTAAGCTGTTCAGCCGATTTGGTTTTGTTCAGCAGTCGCAGGAAGCTGCCAATGCCAAGGCCATGATCCAGCAATTGGGCGTTCATCCTCCGAATATGGAGCAGTTGGTGAAATATTTGAGCGGAGGCAACCAGCAGAAGGTTGCTGTCGGAAAGTGGCTGCCTACAGACGCGCAAATCTATATTTTCGATGAGCCGACCAAGGGCGTCGATATCGGAGCCAAAAGTGATATATTCCGTTTAATTGGCCGACTTGCCGGGGAAGGCAAAGGGATTATTTATTGCTCCTGCGAAATCGCCGAGATTTTGGGGATAGCGGATCGGATACTCGTTATGAGCTACGGCCAAATCGTGAAAGAGCTGCGTCGGGATGAAGCCACGCAGGAACAAATTTTGTACTACGCGAGCGCTGGGGAGGCTACGTTTCAGTGAAAGATAAATTTCTGGATTACTCATATAAGTATGGGGCATTAGTGATCATTGCCCTGGTCATCGTGTTGTTTTCTCTCAGCAATGAAAACTTTTTGTCCTACGACAATTTGGCCGATATATTACGTTCGATATCGATCGTTACTTTTGTAGCGATAGGCGTGACCTTCTCGCAAATTGTAGATGGCTTCGATCTTTCGGTAGGCTCGACGGTTTCACTTACGACTGTTGTAGTGGCTTCCATGATGGTATTTTATCAGCTGCCGCTCATCTTGGTATTAACGGTTCCGTTACTGATCGGCGTATTGATCGGTTTGTTAAATGCGCTGCTGATCGTTAAGGTTCGCATCCCCGATCTATTGGCGACATTAGCGGTCATGTACATTATCGGTGGGGTACACAAGACGTACACCAAAGGATTTTCCATTTATAACAACATGCAATTACCGGACGGATCGAAGGCACCAGGCAAATTCACGGAGTCCTTTCTCTGGATCGGTCAAGGCAAGCTGTTCGGTCTGCCTGTCCCTGTGCTGCTGATGATCATTGCGGTTGTGCTTGTGCACATATTTTTGACCTATACTCGCTGGGGACGTCAATTGTATGTAACCGGAGGCAATCAGGAAGCCGCGCGTCTGTCAGGTATTCAGGTCAATCGGGTGCGTACGATGGCTTATGTGCTGTCAGGAGTTTTTGCTGCTATGGGCGGTCTGCTGTTTGCAGCCCGTGTCGGATCGGGTCAAATTGATGCGGGTGCTCCCGTGCTGATGGAATCGGTAGCTGCCGTATTTGTCGGTTATTCGGTGCTGGGTGCCGGGAAGCCCAACGTTATTGGTACGTTCTTTGGAGCTGTTCTTATCGGAGTGCTGCTGAACGGATTAACGATGCTGAATTTGCCGTATTATGCGTTCGATATTATTAAAGGGCTTGTTCTCGTACTGGCGCTTGCAATCACATTTATCCATTTAACGCGCCGACGCTCAGCTTAATCGGTTATAATGAGGTAACAACTGGATCATGCAGCCCTGCTGCATGATCAGGCATGATGAACGAGAGGGCATACACGATATGGCGTTATGGGGTACAATCATTAATGCGGTAGCCATCATTGTCGGCGGTTTGCTGGGATTGATGCTGAATCGCTTGAGTCAGGGCATCCGCAGCACGGTGATGCAGGGGATAGGACTGGCTCTGGTAGCACTGGGTTTGTCGATGACGTTGAAGTCGACGAATTTTTTGCTCATAGTGGCAAGTCTGGTGCTTGGCGGACTGCTGGGCGAGCTGCTGCGTGTGGAACGAAATCTAGAGGCTCTGGGCCGACAGTTGGAGCGGATGGTTAATGCGTTAAGCCGTTTCATCCGCAGGCGCTCTAGAGGCGGGAAACATAGCGAGTTGGCTGATTTACAGTCAGAAGCCCAAGTTCAAGGCAGGATTGCCGCTGGGTTTGTGAACACAACATTGATTTACTGCGTTGGTGCGATGGCGATTCTGGGATCACTCGACAGCGGACTGCGTGGACAACATGATATTTTATATGTAAAGGCTATGATGGATGGCTTTTTAACGGTTATATTTGCCTCTACGATGGGTGTTGGGGTTCTATTCTCGGCATTCTCGGTGTTTCTTTATCAGGGAGCTATAGCACTTGCCGCTTCAGGCATCGCCTCCTTGGTGGACAAGGCTGCACTCGATGAGATCATTATGCAAATTACGGCGGTTGGTGGTGTTTTGATTATGGGCATCGGCATTAATTTGTTGGAGCTGCGCAAAATTAACGTCGCCAATCTGCTGCCCTCTGTGCTCGTAGCGGCACTTGCGGTTCCTTTCGTTCATTGGATATCGACCTGGTAAATGTAGAGATAAGCACTGACAATTGTTGTCGGTGCTTTTTGAGATAGAGTTCGACAAGCTGGCGATGCTGATGCCGGACATACCACAGCTGAAAGGAGAATAAGACTGTGTTTTATTCCTTAAAAAATCGCTTGATTGCCTCGTTTGTTGTGCTGCTTGTGCTTTCTTTTGGAACCGTTTCCTTTCTGCTGTTTAATGAATCCCGTTCTATTGTCAGATCCTATATTGAATCGTCGGCTCTGGAGAAAATGGACGAATACGGCTCCTACATCAACATGGCGCTTAATCAAATCTATGATTTATCGTCTCTTGTGTATAATAGCGATGTGACCAAAAGCTGGGATATCGCCTTGTCTGATCCTTCTTTGTCCTCAGGGGAAAAGATGCTGTCCAACATAGAGCTAAGCCGGTTTTTGACCCAGACGACCAACAATTATTCAGGCGTTTCCTCGGTGTCGATTTATCGACCAGAGGGCTTGTGGATCAGCATTGGCAATCAGGTGGTTGCGGATAAGGAATTTCTCGAGGAGCCGTGGTACAAGGATTTTATGCAGAATGGGAACCATTGGGTATCTGCTCACAATGATCAGGTCGAATCCAGACAATCGAAGCCTTATCAGGTGGTGAGCTTGCTGCTGCCGATCGGTACCTTCGAACCTTCTCTTTACAAAAGTGTGATGAAGGTTAATGTGAGTGTCGATTTTTTTCTGGAGCCGCTCAAACGGATACATCTCGGAGACAGCGGCACGATCTTTTTGCTGGATCAAAACGGTCTTCCGATTCTTTCGCAACATGAATATGCATCCGATCCCGAAACGATCAGAAATGTAGAGGCTGTCAAGACTGTACGTGCGCGTCAAGGTGTCCTGTATGTACCGAATGACCGGGGTATGAACGATATTGTGGTTTACAAAAAGCTGAATCAGTGGCTGCTGGTCGGCATCGTATCTGAGCAGGATCTGTACGCCAAGCTGTACACGCTTCGCAATAGCATCATTCTGTTTACTACTTTACTGCTGCTGTGCGCAATTCTTGTGGCGACATGGCTTTCACATGGAATTACGAAGCCTTTGTCGCGACTGGCCTCTGCAATGCGTTCCGTGCAAAAAGGCGACTTCGCCCATGCGGAAAGCCGTATTCCTGCCGATCAGATCGTTCGCAATGAGGTTGGTTATGTGACCTCGACATTTCGCAATATGGTGGAGCAGCTGAGGCATCATATCAAAACCGAGTTTGAGCTGAAGCTGCTTCGCCAGCAGGCTGAATATAAAGCGCTGCTTCTGCAAATCAACCCGCATTTTTTGTTCAACACATTGGAGCTGATGAGCAGCCTGTCGATGCAGCAGCGCACCGGAGATACGGTTAAAGTGATCGAGTCGTTAGGCAAAATGATGCGGTTTTCGCTTCGAATCAGCGAGGATCTGGTACCGCTGCAGGAGGAATTAACTTACCTGAAGCATTACGTCTCGATCCTGCAAATACGCTTCGGGGAAAGACTGGATATTTCGACCCAGGAAGAGGGGGACATGGACAGCAGGCAAATGGTGAAATTTATTTTGCAGCCATTGGTGGAAAATGCGGTCAAATACAGCTTCCTTCATCAAACGATAGCGAAGGTGGTCATTCGAATATACAGCGAGCCGGAGCAGGTGCGCTTAATCGTTGAGGATAATGGTCCTGGCATAGCCGAGGAATTGATACAGCGGTTGTATGCAGAATCGCTATCCTCCCAGTTCGATCACATCTTGAATACGGGATCCAGACAGATCGGATTGCGTAATGTGCTGGCGCGCTGTCAGCTGTATTACGGAGCACGCTTCAGCTTCACTATCGAATCGCCGCAGGATCACGGAACCCGGATCGAGCTGATCCTGCCTGTACAGCAGATGCTGACGAAATGAATGAGTCTTATCCATACCAAAGTAGGAGGTGCCCCATATGTATCGAGTCATGATTGTGGATGACGAGCCGGAAATTAGACTCGGGTTAAAGCTGAAGGCCGACTGGGACAGCCTGCGATTGATGGTCGTTGCCGAAGCCTCGAATGGTATTGAAGCGTTGGAACGGTTGGCATCTGACGCCATCGACCTGGTTATAACCGATATGAATATGCCGGTGATGAACGGGGTTTCTTTTCTGGAAAGCTGTCACGAGCAGCACCCAGGACTTAGGATCATCGTGATTACCGGATACGAGGATTTCCATTATGCCAGAGCGGCGGTACGCAATCAGGCACGTGATTATTTGCTCAAGCCTGTAGCTCAGGATGAGCTGATGGCTGCTCTGCGCAAGGTAACACAGGAGCTGAATGAGGAGAGAAACCTCAAAAACGAGCAGGCAGAGGTACGTTGGCGGCTTTCCCAATATTATGTCGAGATGAAGGAGCATTTTATTGTTCATTTGGTCAAGGAGGAGCTTAAACCAGGGCAGGCCGAGCAGGAGCGCGCAGAGCTGTTCTTGCTGCGTGATTGGAATGAGCGGATGGTCAGCTTCCTGACCATCGGATTTAAGGAGCGTAAGTCAGGTAAGACGCTAACCAGCACTGCTGCATCTACATCCTTAGACATTAAGGACAACAGCTCATCGGCCTCCACAAATTGTATAGCAGCCGATCGATCTGATCCCGCTGATACACGCACACCCGACAAGCTCCGTCTGCCTTTCGAAATGATTTGCCGGGAGTTTGCCCAGCTTCACACCGGTCAGCCGCAGGTGTTTCGTGACCCGAATTACCCAGGGCTGATGCATTTCATCGTTGACCATGATAATGAGGCGGCTGCATCGTTCGTCGAAGAGCTGCGTACGAGTATAATCGAATATTTATCCTTCGAGCCTGCTATCAGCATCGGGCAGCCGATAAGTGGCTTTAGCAAGTGGAAGGAAGGGTATATGTCGTCCCTGATAGCCTGGAATTTGCTTGAGAGCGATGTAGGTAGTACAGCTAAGGAATTCGCAGACAACAGACCTGCATTAACCGAGGATGTAGCTAAAATCATTCAAAGACAGCTGTCGCGCGGCGAATTGGAGCTGTTCACCCAGACGGTTCGTAAGGAGCTGACAGATGCCTTTATCGATTCACAGGTGCAGTTTGTCAAGCTGGTTCTCCAGCTCTATTTGCTGCTGGACTCCATGGCTTATGCAGCCGGTGTGCAGTTGGATGCCGGGGAACAGTTGTGGGTAAGGCCGGATATGGTACTGGCCTTGGATACGATAGATAAAGCACAAGGCTTTCTGGTCCATTTGGGTCAGAAAATCGATCTTAAAACAAAGGCTGACACGGAGGACCCGGAGCAATCGATGATCCAGGCAGCCTTGCAGTTTATTGACGGCAATTATATGTATGAATTGAATTTGACGATGCTTGCCGAACGCTTTAGCTACAATTCCTCCTATTTCTCGGAGCTGTTTAAGTCCAAGGTAGGCAAAACATTTATCCAATATGTGACCGAGGTGCGTATGGCCCAGGCGATGCGGCTGCTGGTGGATACCCCGCTCAGCTTGTGGGATATCGCTGAATTGACCGGTTTTTCCAATGCCAGCTACTTCTCCTCCAAATTTAAACGCATGTATGGGGTCACCCCATCCGATTGTCGCCACAGTCCACCTGAAAAATTTAATAATGAACTGCCGAAGAAATAGAATTCATAACAAGTCCTCTGATCTGTATGATAAGGTTATCGTTCGTAACTACACACGGATCATTTCCATAAGATCAGGATTAGGAGGCCACCATGCAATCTTCGCGCAAACCAACCCGATACCGACAGAATCGTACAGCATATTTGTTTTTGCTGCCGTGGCTGATCGGTTTTTTCTGTCTGACGCTGGGCCCGATGCTCGGCTCGCTATATTTGTCCTTGACCAAGTTCAACCTGCTGTCTTCGCCACGGTGGCTGGGATTCGACAATTATGTGCAGATTTTTACAGATGACAGTATGTTCTACCATTCCTTGAAATTAACGTTTCAGTATGTATTGTTCTCCGTTCCGCTGCGGCTCATCTTCGCTTTATTGGTGGCGATGGCTTTGAATAAAGGGATTCGAGCGCTTGGGATTTACCGGACCGTCTATTATATTCCCTCATTGCTTGGCGGCAGTGTGGCAATTGCGATTGTTTGGCGCAAAATATTCGATGGCAACGGGCTTTTTAATCATTTTCTCAGCTGGTTCGGTATAGAAGGACCGTCCTGGATCGCTAATCCGAACTTTGTGCTGTATACGATAGTCACGTTGTCCGTTTGGCAGTTCGGTTCGGCTATGGTCATTTTTTTGGCTGGCTTGAAGCAAATTCCTGCCGATCTGTACGAAGCCTCCCAGGTGGATGGTGCCGGCAAAACCCGTCAGTTTTTTCAAATCACACTGCCGCTGCTGTCACCGGTCTTGTTTTTTAACCTCGTCATGACGATCATCAATTCGTTTCAGGTGTTTACACCGGGCTTTGTGATTGGAGATGGACGCGGAGGGCCGATGGACTCGACAATGTTCTATACCCTGTATTTATATTTAAAAGGCTTCTCCTTTTTCGATATGGGCTATGCTTCCGCACTGGCCTGGATCATGCTCGTCATGATCGGAGGCTTAACGGCTATCGTTTTTGCAACCTCGAAGTATTGGGTTTTTTATGGAGACGGCAAGGAAGAGAAGGGGTGACGATATGATAACCAAATCCACATATGCTAACGGAGTCAAGCATCTCATCATTATTGCGATTGGACTTGTGATGATGTATCCCGTATTATGGCTGCTCAGCAGCTCATTTAAGCCGAACAATCTGATTTTTTCCGATACGACCTTGTGGCCTAAGGAATTTACTTTAACTAATTACATAAACGGCTGGAAAGGGCTGCAGGGGATATCGTTTCTTCGCTTCTTCACCAACTCGGCGCAGATTTCCGTCATGTCCGTATTGGGTAATGTGATTACTTGCTCGTTGGCGGCTTTTGCTTTTGCCCGGCTCGATTTCAAATACAAGAAGCTGTGGTTCAGTATGATGCTCGTGACGATTATGCTTCCGTATCATGTTACACTGGTGCCGCAATATATTTTGTACAAAAACTTTGAGTGGATCAACACGTATCTGCCCTTGATCGTTCCCAAATGGCTGGCTCACGACTCGTTCTTCATTCTGTTGATGGTGCAGTTCATCCGCGGTATTCCGAAGGAGCTTGATGAGAGTGCGACGATAGATGGCTGCGGAGAAGGTCAGATATATTGGAAAATCATTCTTCCACTGCTGGTGCCTGCATTGATTACGACGGCAATCTTTACGTTCATCTGGACTTGGGACGACTTTTTCAGTCAAATGATTTATTTGAATAACGTCAAGCTGTTTACGGTACAGTTGGGTATTCGCTCACTGTTTGACCCTGCCGGAGAGTCGGACTGGGGTGCGCTGCTGGCGATGTCGGTACTGTCGCTGATTCCGATTATGACGATTTTCCTTACGTTCCAAAGGTACTTTCTGGATGGTATAGCCACCACGGGTATTAAGTAATCCGAAAAAATTAATAATGAAGTGCCGAAGGAAACCGATTCATCCAGAAAGCGTTATCCATTATGATCAGAACACAAGCTTCCATAATCAGTTAAGGGGGATTACAAAAATGAAAAAAAGTGTTTCATTTGCTGCCATAGCAGCATTGATGGCCGTTACTTCCGCTTGCGGAGGCAGTACAGGTGGTACACCAACGGGTGCTGCAGACAGCACTGCTAAGGATGCCGCCAAAAAAGAGCCGGTTGAGCTTCGTATAATGTGGTGGGGCGACCAGAAGCGTGCGGACCGGACGAATGAGGCTTTGCGTAATTTCGAGAAGAAGAACCCGAATATTAAAATTGTTGGTGAATTCGCGCCAAGCTCAGGCTATTTCGATAAATTAAACACACAGCTGGCTTCAGGCACGGCGCCGGATGTATTTTTCCTCGGAGGCAATGTCGTCGATTATGCGAATAAGGGCGTATTGCTGGATGTCGGTTCTTATGTCGGCAAAGAGCTGAATCTGACTGATATGGACAAGTCGATGATTGAATACGGGACGATCAAAGGCAAGCTGCTGCACGTATCAGCTGGCGCGAATGCCCGAGGTGTTCTTGTGAATACGGAGCTGTTCAAGAAGGCTGGTGTCGAGCTGCCGAAAGAAGGCTGGACCTGGGATGATTTCAGCCGAATTGCCAAGGAGCTGTCCCAGAAGCTGGGCAAGGATTACTACGGTACCTATGACTATACAGTGGACGGCATGGACATTTATTTGAAACAGAACGGCAAGCAGCTGTACGATATGGACGGCGGCAAGCTTGGCTTCGAGCAAAAGGATGTAGAGCCATGGTTCGCCTACTGGGATAAGCTGCGCAAGGAAGGAGGAGGTGTGACACCTGAGCTGCAGGTGTCCAACCCTCCAGGAGATACGAGCAAGTCGCTTATTGTAACCGGTAAAGTCGCGATGAGCCTGATTGCCTCCAATGCACTCGGTGCGCATCAGAATCTGATCAAGGACAGCCTGACACTGGTTCCACTGCCGCGTGGTCCTAAAGGCACTGCTGTTATTTTTGAATCGAGCCAAGGGATGTCTGGCTATAACAAAACGAAATATCCAAAAGAGGTTGCACAGCTGATGAGCTACTGGATCAATGATCCGGACGCAGCCAAAATTCTCGGTAATGACCGTGGTGTTCCGGTAACCGCTCCAATGCGCGAGTTGCTGAAGAAGGAAGCTACACCGGTTGACCAGATCATCTACGATTACACGAGCAAGGTGTCGGATGCGGCCAAGAAAGAACCGGTCAAAGTCAGCTACAACCCTCCAGGCTTTACGGAATATTCCAAGCTTGCGGAAACGACCGTTCAGGAAATCGGATTTGGCAAAAAGGATGTTAAAAAAGCAGTCGACGACTTTTATAATGGTGTTGTGAAAATCTTCAATAACAATAAATAATCCAATTAGCAAGGAATGGGCAGCTACTCGAATACATTCGGGTGCTGCCTGTTCTTGTCGCACAAGTAAATACGAATGAGAAGAGGCGAGTATGATGAGTGAAGCCCTATTAGAACGGCTAAGGCAAATCAATATAGATGACAAGGTGGGCATATTGAAGAAACCGTCCGATGCGGATGTGCTGGCTGAGTGGAAGCGATCAGGAGTCCGTTTTGCTGCATCCTCCGCACGTTTTGAGGGCGTGTATGACAGCGCTGTGCGCAAGCTGCTCGATTGTATCGTGCCAACCGGCGGTGTCGGAGGCAGCGAGCAAGTCTCTCAAGCCGTTACGGGTAAGGGTAGCGATATAAGCGGCACCGCAAGGAAGCCGATTCTTCACGAAGGAGGCATCTATCTCGGCTGCTGGCTGGAGAGCACCGGTTCCATTAACGCGGAATTGTTGTCGCGCTTCATTCCTTCTGTATCTGAGGCTTCCTTTGAAAGCTTTGCTGATTTTCAACGCGAAGACGGTCAGCTGCCTTATAAAATAACGGAGCATGGCGCTGCCTATCGACAAATTCAGATGGTAACGCCGCTCGCCAGAAGCGTCTGGAATCACTATTTGCTGAATGGACGCAATCAACAATTTTTACGAAAAATGTATTCCGCCATGAAGCGCTTTGACGAATGGCTGGTTGCTTATCGCAATACGCGGGGAAGCGGCTGTGTGGAAGCTTTTTGCACATTTGATACCGGACATGATTTATCGCCCCGATTCTGGCATGTTCCTGACACACCACATGGGGATGATGCACGGTACTGTAATCCCGATTCGCCGATTCTTCCTTTTCTCGCACCAGACCTGACGGCTAATGTATACTGCCAGCGTCTTTATTTACACCGGATGGCTGAAGAACTGGGCGAAACCGGTATAGATTGGAAGGCCAAAGCAGAGGAAAGCCTGAACAGCTTATTCAACTACTGCTATGATGAGCAGGATGGATTTTTTTATGATCTGGATCGTAATGACGAATGGGTAAAAGTGCAATCCGATGTGCTGCTGAGAGTGATGGCGTGTGAGGTCGGTGACCGTGATTTTTTCGATAAGACGCTGCGCCGCTATTTATTGAATACTAGCAAGTTTTTTGCCAAATATCCGTTTACCTCCATGTCCATGGATGATCCGCGATTCGATCCCTTCTCCAGCTATAATAGCTGGGGCGGAGCCTCCAATTTCTTAAGCTTGATCCGTACCCCGCATGCGTTTGAGCATCATGGACGTTATGTGGAGCTGACCTGGGTGATCTTTCCGATTTTATCGGCATTTTTGAGTGTGGAGCGTTTTGCTCAATGCTTAAGCCCTTGGACAGGGAAGGAAGGGTACACAGAGACGTATTCCCCGGCGATTTTGTGTTTGCTCGATTATGTAGAACGGTTGAGCGGTATACTGCCAACGCCGGAGGGACAGCTGTGGTTCACCGGATTGGTTCCTTATACGATGGACCACGGTGAAGAGGTTGCCAATGAAACGGCGTACAGCCGCACGATTGAAGGCAACGAGTTCGAGCTTGTGAATACACGCGAGCAGGTGGTTGTTTATCGAAACGGGGAGAAGTATTTGCAATTTCCGAGTGGCATTAGGGTTGTAACCGACCGTCAGGGCTGCTTGGAATCGATTGTCGGGATGTCGGTCCGCACAGTCGAGGGTGAGCTTCGGTATGAGGGCAAGGTTTATTCGATCACAATCAAAGGGAATGAAATACAGCAGTTTGATCTTGGGGAGTTTACAAGTGTGTCTGACCCTGGCGTTATAGCTCCAACTTATCGATAAGTAATATTAGGTAAAATGACCACCTCCAAAACTACTTTTAAAGTGGCTTTGGAGGTGGTTTTGTTTTGTATGTTTGGCGATACTCCATGTATGGGGAACATTTTCTTTTAATGATAAAATCCGATGTTTGAATCACCAATTTATGGTATGGTAGAAGGATGAATTCACAAGTAAGGAGGAGTTTGGCGTGACGTTTGTAAAAAAGCTCTCATGGTTTTTTCGACAACAGTGGGCTAGATATGGTATGGCGATTATCCTCATGGCAACGGTAAACCTTTTAAGCATTATACCACCCAAAATGATCGGTAACGTCATTGACCAAATCCGTACAGGAGGATTGACCGAAGCAGAGCTTTATCGAAATGTCATGCTGCTGGTGGGCTTGGCAGTGATGATTTATGTCATCGTGTATATATGGATTACAACCTTGTTCGGTAATTCTATTTTGTTGGAGAAGCTGCTCAGAGGCAGACTGCTGCAGCATATGACCAAGATGTCGCCGTCCTTCTTCCAACGAAATACAACCGGTGAGCTGATGGCGCTGGCGACCAATGATGTGCTGGCTATCGGCCAAACGGCTGGTTACGGGGTGATGACGCTGGTCAATACGTTGGTCGGTACTGCTGTTGTACTCATCACGATGGTATCACTCATCAGCTATAAGCTGATGCTGGCTGCATTGATTCCGCTGCCGTTCCTGACGATTGTCATCAGTATGCTGGGGAAACGTATGCGTAAGCGGTTTGTGGCCGCACAGGCCTCTTTCGGACAGATGAATGATCGTGCGCTCGAATCGATATCGGGAATGCGTGTCATTCGGTCCTATGTACAGGAGGAGCACGATATCGCCAAGTTCGACGAGGTTACGAAGGACGTTATGACCAAAAATATGAAGGTTGCCGCGATCAACTCGCTGTTCCATCCATCGATATCGACGATTGTCGGGTTAAGCTATGCGATTGGGATCGGTTACGGCTCTTACATGGTATTTCATAATCAAATATCGCTTGGGCAGCTGGTTTCCTTCAATATTTATCTCGGTATGCTGATTTGGCCGATGATTGCATTCGGTGAATTTATTAATATATTACAGCGTGGGACGGCATCCGTGGATCGGTTATCAGCAAGCTTTGCTCAAACCGCAGACGTTCAGGATCATGACCCCGTAGTAGCTGTAGCTCAGCCGGGACGGATTGAGCTGCAGCAATTAAGCTTTCGTTACCCGGGAGCCGAACACGACAGCTTAAATGGAATTTCATTGCAGCTTGAGCGCGGACAGACGCTTGGGATCGTCGGTCGGACCGGCAGTGGGAAAAGTACGTTGCTGAAGCAGATGCTAAGGCAGTATCCGATAGAGCCGCAGAAGCTGTTAATTTCGGGCATTCCTATAGAACAGATTGCACTTTCGCAGGTTCGCGGCTGGATGGGCTACGTGCCGCAGGAGCACCTGCTCCTATCCAAACCGATTCGCGATAATATTGCCCTTGGCAATCAGGAAGCGACGGAAGAGGATATTCGCAAAGCGATTGAAATGGCTTCCTTTACTCAGGATCTGGAGCAGCTGCCGGAAGGCTTGGATACGATTGTTGGCGAGAACGGAGTGATGCTCTCAGGCGGTCAAAAGCAGAGGGTGAGCATTGCGCGCGCCTTGCTGGTCAATCCGGAGATATTAATTTTGGATGATTCGCTATCAGCTGTCGATGCACGAACCGAAAGCATGATTCTGAACAATCTCCGTAAGGAACGCTCAGGCAAAACAACGCTGATCGCGACACATCGGCTTTCTGCAGTGATGCATGCCGATTGGATTATCGTTCTTGATGATGGACGAACCGTCGAAGAAGGAACACATGAGCAGCTGATGCTGCACGGCGGGTGGTACAAGGAGCAGTTTGACCGTCAACAGATGGAGGCAACCCTGGCAGGTTGAGATAACACGCAAATAAGAAGATCAGCAAATAGAAGATCAACAAAAAAGCAGCGCGAAGCGTGAAAGGAATGGAACCATGGCATCCCAACAAACGGTAGTTCGAAGGCTGGCTTCTTACGCATTAATTTACAAAGTGCGTATTATGGCCGCGCTGCTTGTACTGTGCTGTGCGGTAGGAGCGGAGCTGGGCGGTCCTTATATCGCGAAAACGATTATTGATAAACACATCAGCAGCGTACAGCTGCCTTGGTACGAAGCCAAGGAATATCCGGCTTTAGCGCAAACCATGAAGGCTGTCGAGTTAAACGGCCTTATTTATTACCGCAGCGATTGGCTGCATGCCGATTCGTCAGAAGCCAGACAGCAAGCGATCCGTTCAGGATGGAAGGAAGTACGCTTCATGCAGCTGGAGAGCGGAATGTACCTGATCAATACAGCTCAGGATTTTGATGGTAATTGGTCAGTTCAGCCCGCTACGGCAGCTGAGCTGAGTGGAGCGGCTCCGGAATCTTCACAAGTAACCGTGCAGGTCATACGCAAAGGGGCCGCAGCTGAACTGTACCCGGCCCGCAAGCTATCCTCATCGGAGGTAGCTTCGCTTTATCAATACGAGGTAGGTCCTGTATTGGGCTGGCTTGGGGTATTCATTGCTTTGCTGGTCATTGCCAGTACCCTGCATTATATCCAGGCATACACACTGCAATCGACGGCGCTGCGAATCATTCAGAGGATGCGGATGGACCTGATGCGACATATTCAAAAGATTCCACTGCGGTTTTTTGATAACACGCCGATTGGTCAGGTTGTCTCCCGCGTTGCCAATGATACGGAAGCGATCCGCGACCTTTTTATGAGCTTTATGGCTACCTTCGTGGTCAGTACAATTAATGTTGTTGGTATTTATGTAGCTTTGTTTTTACTGAATGTCCAATTGGCCCTGGTTACATTGATTTTGATACCGTTATTTATCGCTGTGATGTGGGTGCATCTGAAGTTTTCCAAAGGTTATATTGCTATCATGCGTGCCCGATTGAGTGATATGAACGCAATGATCAGTGAATCGATTGCTGTGATGCCGATCATACAAGCTTTTCGTCAAGAGAAGGCCCGATTGAAAGAATTTGAAGTTTTGAATGAGGACCGTTACCGCAGCAATCAAAAGCAATTGCGTGTATTTTCACTATCCTCCCGTAATTTTACCGGTCTGGTCGGATCGTTGTTCACAGCCGGAACAATCTGGTATTTTGGCGGGCAATCGCTGCAGACGGCCATTTCGTTTGGTGTATTTTATGCCTTTATTGACTATTTGGGACGGTTTTTTCAGCCGATTATCGGGATTTTTGACCAGTTAACGAACGCCCAGCGGGCTGTTGTGTCGGCAGAGAAAGTATTTTATATTCTCGATCTGGAAGGTGTTGAGCTGGAGAACGCAATTGGCTTAGCCAGACCGGAGGGCCATGTTGCCTTTGATAATGTTACCTTTGCCTACAAAGAAGGTGAGCCGGTGCTGAGGAACATCACGTTCGAGGCCAAAAAAGGCGAGACGGTTGCGCTTGTTGGCCATACAGGATCAGGCAAAAGCTCAATTATGAACCTGCTGCTCGGTTTTTACGAGCCCTCCGGAGGCGAAATCCGTATTGATGGGCGCAGTATTGCGGGAATATCGAAGCAGGCGCTGCGCAAGCATATGGGGATTGTTCTACAGGATCCGTTTCTGTTCGCTGGCGATATTAAATTCAATGTAGGCTTGTATAATGAAGCGATTGACGAGCGCAAAGTCAAACAGGCGCTGGCTGATGTGGGAGCTGCCGGGTTCATTGAAAAACTCCCCAAGGGCTATGATGAGCCGGTAGTCGAGCGGGGAAGCACATTGTCAGCTGGTCAAAGACAGCTCATTTCCTTTGCAAGAGCGCTTGCCTTTGATCCCTCGATTCTGATATTAGATGAAGCGACTGCCAGTATCGACAGTGAAACTGAAGGCTTGATTCAACAGGCGCTGCAAGTCGTCAGTGAAGGCCGAACGACGTTTGTGATCGCCCACCGGCTGTCGACGATTCGTGATGCTGATCTGATTCTCGTTTTGAATCATGGCGAGATTGTTGAGCGCGGCAATCATGAGCAGTTGATGGAGCTGCAGGGACGCTACTACAGGATGTATCAGCTGCAAAAGGGCGGGGACAATAACAAACATGAGACAGCTCACAACCAGCCAACTTCTACAACTTCATAAACACAACCTTGGACCCATGAATAAGAGCAGGTATCAGAGATTAGCAGCCCTATACAACGGGTATTAAAGAATGAGACATTCTGGATCGTCTGCAACCTTACAAATCGAATATTCGTAGTAATATTGAAAAAGCATGAGCAACGGAACGACCTAACCGTTTGCGGCATGCTTTTTTAGGACGATCATCTCAGCACCTATTTAAACAACAGATCCTCGGCTTCACCAAGTTGCAAAGGTACTGTATCGTTAGGGAGCTGGCTTTAATGGGGAAATCTGTCGTTTTGCGTCAGGTAATGAAAAGGCTATAGTAAAGAAAAGATACTCAAGAGGGAGGGAAGAAGATGAAGGGGAAACGTTTTGAAAATATGAATGGCGTCCGACATGGCAAGGTTCTTAAGGATTTACGTCAATGGCGCAAAGAGCGTAAGGAAAAAATCAAGGACTTATCCTATGTGGTACCGACCTGTGAGCAGAAGGAAATTGATTTTCTTCGCAGTAATCGGGAGAAAACGACGATCACCTGGATCGGTCACTCCACCTTTCTGATTCAAATGGGCGGCTTCAACCTGCTGACTGATCCGGTCTGGTCGGAACGAATGGGACTGGAGCGGCGTCTGGCGCCTCCAGGCTTACGTATGCAGGAACTGCCTCGTATCGATGCCGTGCTTATTTCGCACAGTCATTATGATCATATGGATATGCGCACCTTACGAGCGTTCAAAGATACACCTTTATATGTACCCGAAGGACTTAGCGGCAAGCTGCGAGCCAGAGGCTATGCTCATGTAACGGAGCTGAGCTGGTGGGGTCATGTGCAGCTTGGAGGCATTGAGCTGCACTTTGTGCCAGCGCAGCATTGGACACGCCGGACGCCGTTTGATATTAACCGCTCGCATTGGGGCGGTTGGGTCATTCAGCCTGCGACCCGTACGGACGTGGAGCGTGAGGCGGTGTATTTTGTCGGGGATAGTGGCTACTTCCCCGGCTTCCAGCGGATTGGCGAAAGGTTTGCGATCCGCTATGCTTTGATGCCGATCGGTGCTTATGAGCCGGAATGGTTTATGTCCTTGCAGCATGTTTCGCCTGAGCAAGCGATACAAGCTTTCATCGATGTCCAGGCGGAGGAATTTATCCCGATGCACTATGGAGCTTTCCGACTGGCAGACGATACTCCGCGCGAAGCGTTGGATCGTTTGTATGCGGAATGGAGCAGGCGGGAGCTGCCCATAGATAAGCTGCGGGTATTGAAGCATGGTGAAACGTTGATCAAGTCATAACTATTCAAATAATATAAAATGAATAACCCCCCGGAATCACTCCTAAAGTGAGTTTTGGAGGGTTATCATCATCTTGGTAAATTAAATCGATACCATATTTGAAAAATATATCAGTTAGATTCCAATAGTCTTCAATCCTCTGCTATTCAGATCTTCGCGTCATTTGCTGCCAGACCGAACCTTCTGCTGCATGACCGCCTTCAATCCGTTCGATTGCCATCTTGATCTGCATACGGACTTCAAATTCAGGATCATCCTCTGCTGGCCGCAGTGCTGTTAGGGCTTGCTCATCACCGACCTCATAGAGGAAACGTGCTGCACGCCAGCGAACCAGCTTATTGGGATCCTTCAGTGCTTTCATCATCATGGGGACAGCTCCTGGATCGCCGATATCGGACAGCGTGTCGCCCGCCGTACGGCGTACCGAAGCTGTTGAATCCTCTAGTGCAGGCTGCAAGTAAGGCAGCACATCCAACGTATCCTTCAAATCACCCAAATATACGGTCGCGAGACGGCGAATTGACGATTTCTCATCCTTTAGGGCATGTGTCAACAGCGGCAGTGTTTCGATAGAGGGTTTAATTTGCTGTAAAGCTGCATAGCGCTGCTTCCAATCAGGGGCTGCCAATTGCAGCAGCAGCTCTTCTTTGGATAAGATAGCCCGGCCTGCCGAGCTTACAGCAGCAGTGCCTTCTACCGATGCGCCACCCAACTGCAGTGACTGCTCAATTAGAGACTGTAGGCGGGGTTCATCATAAGCCGCGTCTATTTCCTGGGTGATTTCTTCTAATACTTCCTTAAGCTCGCCGTACCGGATACCCCAATCCTCAAGTGAGCGCTCCTTGATCAGATTGGGTGCTGCGGACGCTGCACGGATAGCTGCATCACTAAAGCGCTGCGGCAGTCCAGCACGCTGTTGTTCCATACCGCTTGTTACACGAACCTGAAGCGGAATACCCCGAAAGTGCTGCAGCAGTACCTGAACCTCGCCGAAAGAAGAGATATTGCTCGAATCAGCTGCATCTGCAGCAGGCTGGAACTGATCCATGGTGGATGGGCTGCCGCCCAGTATTTCGTGAATTTGCGCCAAAATCGGCTGCCAATCGTTGCTGCCAATCCGATCGACAGCTAGAAAGTCAGCAGCGTGATACACACTTTTGACTCCATGGATGGCAAATAGTTTGGCGATAAAAGCTGGAGCCTGATCGATGTTCGCTTTGGTATAAGTCGACCGCACACCGTCGGGAATACGCTCGTCTAACTGGATTTTCATGGAATTAGGACTTGGTGTTGGTTCGATGGATACGATATGCAAGGTATTGCCACCTTTCTATGCATGAATTAACGGCTGTACCGTCAAGTGATAATGGAACGCGAGCATCATATAAAAAAAGACCGTTCACGCACGTCCGCGCAAGTACCGGTCTTTTAGTATGTGCTGTTGAGCCTAGTCCTTATCAACGAGATTACGATGTAAGTAGTTGTCGTCCAAAGTCTTGGTCAGATCAAACACGGTATGAGCCAGATCAAGATTTTCAAAAATATGTTCACACTGTTCTTTGTATGCCATTTCTTCATCATAATGGGCTGTGGATTTCACAATGCTGTCAGCTGAATAGCCGCGCAGCTCCTCACGTTTGATAATGGTTTGCCGATCAGTATAGATGAAGATACGAATTGCTTTTCGTCCATAGAGCTGTTTCACGGTATCGGCACCTTGCCGATTCAGAACCAGATAAATCACGCCATGCGCTTGCAGGGAATTTGCCAAATCTTGCTCCAGAACGCCATAACGATTGCCGTCTAATTCAATGACCTCAATAAATTCGTTGTTCTGCTGCGCTTGTGTAAAAGCCTCAGGGGTTACAAAATGATAATCCAGTCCATCCTCTTCTCCAGATCGGGGTGCTCTTGTAGTGTGCGAAAGAACTTGTTTCATGCCAAGCGTATCACCCAACATTTGTGCTACGGTTTTCCGACCAGCACCATTAGGGCCGGTGAAAATGAAAATAATGTCATGGTCCTTTAATTCGTACATAGAAGCCCCTCCTTGAGTTGAGAGTTGTTGCGTACCCTTTATTTTACATGGTTTTACTCTCAGGGTAAAGGCTTCATTCTGTATTTATGTTGTGTAAATCAAGGTTTTAGCGTCCGCTGCGTCCACGAGGTCCACTGCCCTTGCTGCCAGGACGGGCACCTCGGCTAGCAGGTGCAGAGCCTCTTGGGGTAGGAGCGGATTGTGGATTCCGATCCTGCCGTCCGCTGCCTACTGCACCGGTACGATCACCGCCACGGGCGGCTGAAGCTCCACGGCCTGTACTTGCCTTGGCTCGCTGCTGAGCGTCACGCTTGCTGGTCCATTCTCCACCGTCACGAGCTGATCCCGCAGCACCACCACTACTAGCCCGACCGGCCCCTGTCCCAGTTCCATATCTGGAAGCAGATGCCCCGGCACGGCTATTCGTGGATTCACCGTTCTCACGGCTTGGCCTTTCTGACCGGGAAGAGCCACCTGACCGATTGTGTGTACCATACTCGCGATCACGATTCCGATTGGGAGCACCGGGCTTGCCAAAAATCCCGCTTAAGCCTCTTTCTTCGCCGCCACCACGCACACGCTCAGTATCGCCGCTTGCTTCTCCGCGTCGTGCGTCGCCCCGCACGGTGCGAGTACTACCAGCGTTGGCGCGCTCATCGCCACGCGCTGCCGGTGCTGCGCCGCTGCGATCGCGCCAGCCGCCAGCGTCCGCGCCACGCTGTCCGCCAGCCGCTCCTGCGCGTCCACGCCCGCTTGGCGCATTGCCGCCAAAGCCACTGCGGCTTCGGCGAGGCCCATCGCTTGCGCCTGCTGCTCCGCGGCGTGCGCCGCCACGCTCTCCGCGTCCGCGCGCTCCATCGCGCTCCGCCCGCTCTGTGCTCATGCTCACGCGATCCTTGTCACCGCTGCGGACAGCACGGGTGCGTCCGCTGGTTTGCTCTGCGCTCAGCTCGCCGTCGGCATGCATCGTACGAATTGGCAGCTGTGCGTTGATACCCTGCTCGATTTCGATCAGCGCCTTCATATCACGCTGAGTGAGCAGTGTAACTGCCATTCCGCGTTGTCCAGCCCGTCCGGTCCGACCGATCCGGTGAATATAAGCCTCAGTGTCATGCGGCATATCGTAGTTAAATACATGGGTAATCCCTTCAACATCAAGACCACGTGAGGCAATGTCCGTCACGACCAAAAATTGAATTTTGGCATCGCGGAATCTTTTCATGACCTGCTCGCGCTTGCCCTGGGTCAGATCGCCATGCAGCTCATCGGACACATAGCCCATTTCCTGCAAGGCCTGATTCAATTCGGCAGCCCGCAGCTTGGTACGGCAAAAAATCATAGCCAAATACGGACGCATTTCTTCCATTAAATGGACAAGGGCATCTTGCTTTCCACGGTCTGTAGTTTTAATAGCAATTTGCTCGATTTCGGTGAGCGTGATTTGTCGGGATTTGACCTTGACTTCCTGTGGTGACCTCATGTAGCCTTTGGCGAGATTGCGAATCGGTGTCGGCATCGTTGCGGAGAAGAGCAGGGTTTGTCGTTTAACCGGTGTTTGCATGATGATTTCCTCAACGTCCTTGAGAAAACCCATATGCAGCATTTGATCGGCCTCATCGAGCACCAGGGTAGACAGTTTATTCAACTGCACGGTTTCGCGTCGTATATGGTCGAGCAGTCGTCCAGGCGTCGCGATGATCAGATGGATCGTACCTGCAAGCTTTTTCAGCTGACGTTCGACATCTTGTCCACCGTAAGCGGCTAATACATTCATGCCTTTGAGTGGAGCCCACTTTTGCACCTCAGCCGTAATTTGAATAGCCAGTTCACGAGTAGGTGTCAAAATCATCGCTTGTGTGTAGTTTTTGACAGGATCGAAATTTTCCAGAATCGGCAATACAAAAGCGAGGGTTTTACCTGTTCCGGTTTGTGCTTGAGCGATAATATCCTTGCCTGTCAATACGATCGGAATCGCTTCCTTCTGGATTGGTGTCGGTTCGGTATATCCTTGCTGTGCCAGTGCTTCCGCGACTTCTTCACTAATGCCGAGTGCGGTGAACATATTGGATTTCATTGTTAGTTATCTCCTTCATCTATCGGTTCATTCCTTGATCACATCTTGCAACTGCAGGTATACGTGCAAACAGGCTCACTATTCAAACCAATAATGTGGTGGTATTTTCAAGGCGCTTACCTTGCATTCTACAGGAATCGGTAGGAAAAAGAAACCAGCCTGTCATGTGATTCACGTCAAAAACCCCTCTCGGTTTCTTCATATATATTAATGAAGAGAAACTTTGAGGGGGCTTCGAGCAGGTTTATTGCTCAGACTGCGTCGGAATCGTAGGTAGCGTACCAAATATACGTTCAGATATAGCATCGAATTCAGGCAAATAAGGCGTCAAATCATGCCCGCTCCAAGCCTCCTGGGCTAATCGGTTTAATTCGTTGACGTAATCACGGTTGGCAGAAATATACACGTCGGACACATTAGGCTGCAAACTGCGGATTTTTTCAGCGATCTTTTGCTTGAACAAATGAGTGATCTGGTCATGATATTGGACGGTCTCATAATTATTGGAGCCGTTCGTCAGCAGATTAGGGTCCATATAGTCATTGAACGGAGTTGACGGATTGTACAAGCCTCTTACCGTTCCCGCATTATTGGTTTCCAGCGGACCGCTTTTTGTACCTGAAGCCGTGTTATCAATCAAGATTGCCACATAAGCCGTTTTATCGGCCATCATCACAATACAACTGTTAACGCCATTCATAGCCGCGACCTTTTCACCCAGAGCCTGATTGAATTGAAGAGTGGAATGGCGATGGGAAACGATTGAATTTTGCTGTTCAGTCTGATAAGCGCGTGTTGTATCCTGTGGAGCATTTCCTGTACGGCTTCCATAATTCGAAGCACTGTTCTTGTCATAGATGCTGAAGCAGCCACACAGACCCAATAAGGAACTGATACATATAAAGGTTAGGCCAAGACGCAGATTTTGCATGAAGTCCTCCTTGAGTTTATTTACGTAATAGATTCAAAAAGTCGACTTTTTGAACTCGCACTATTATAGTAGCATTCATCAAAGAAACAGAATTATGCGTGGAAGTTCAAATCAAAGCGGATGCATAAAATAGCTTGAACAAGGGTATAAAATCAGAGAGGCTTATTTGGAAAAAAACGAGCAGCGGCGCAGGTTGAGAACAATTTGTGAACTTCTCCAGATTGATTGACAAAAAAGGGGTACGAATTTATAGTTAATATGGTAAATAGGCTCATTGACAATATGTGACCTTTTGTTCGAAAAATATTTGCTTTAGAGGTGGGATTAATTAGATGAATCGATGGCAGAATCTGTGGCGTTACATCCCTCTTGTCGGGTTAATGTTGCTATTATCGGGCTGTGGGAGCGACACGCTTTCAGCGTTGAGGCCAAGAGGTCCGGTAGCTAGAGATCAGCTGTTTTTGATGGAGCTGAGTCTGGGCATCATGGTATTGGTAACCGTGATTGTATTTGCGATTTATATTTATGTGCTCGTACGCTTTCGGAAGAAAAAAGGCGATAAAGATATTATTCCGAAGCAAGTGGAAGGCAGTCACGTTCTGGAAATCATTTGGACGGTAGTGCCTATTATTTTGCTGCTCATTCTGGCTGTGCCAACCGTGAGCTACACCGTTAAGCTTGCTGAAAATCATATTGGCAACAAGGACGCGGTGCATGTTAAAGTAACGGCGCATCAATTCTGGTGGCAGTTCGAATATCCGGAGTTGGGAATTTCAACAGCACAAGATTTGGTTATTCCAAAAGGTAAGAAAATTGCCTTTGAAATTACTTCAGCAGACGTATTGCATGCTTTCTGGGTGCCTTCACTTGCAGGTAAGCAGGATACCAATCCGGGCATGACCAACACGATGTATTTTGAGGCGGATGATGCCGCTGTCTTTATGGGTAAGTGCGCGGAGCTCTGTGGAGCGTCACATGCATTGATGGACTTCAAGGTTATATCGAAGACCGAAGCCGATTTTACCAAGTGGGTTGATAAAATGAAAGCTCCTGCGACTATTTCTGCAGATGCGCGGAATGGTGAACAGGTGTTTAAAGATAACTGTCTCGCCTGTCACGCGGTCAGTCCCGAAGGCCTTGGGATGGGACCGAATCTGAACGGTTTTGCTTCACGTGAAATGATTGCAGGTGTGTTGCCTCGTATAGACAAGGATGGCAAGGATGTTAGTGATGCGAAGCTGCATGAATGGATTAGTAATCCTCAGTCCGTGAAACCGGGTAATAAAATGCCTGCTTTTGGTCCTACAGGATCGAAACCGCTGCAGGATCAACAAATCAACGATGTTATTAAATATTTGAATGCTCTGAAATAGGGACGATTTTGGAAAAAAGGAGGTAAAATACGTTGGCAAACTCTCATCCAGTAAAGCACTACAGTGGACTTATGGATTGGTTAACTACGGTTGACCACAAAAAGATCGGTATTTTGTATTTAATCGCAGGCGGCTTCTTTTTCTTGATAGGCGGTCTGGAAGCTATTTTGATCCGGATTCAGCTTGCGTTTCCTGATCAGAAAATTTTTGTTGGCGATGCGTTTAATGCTTTGACAACAATGCATGGTACAACGATGATTTTCTTTGCCGCAATGCCGATCATATTTGCATTTATGAATGCGATTGTTCCACTCCAGATTGGAGCGCGAGATGTTGCATTCCCTTTCGTTAATGCGCTTGGCTTATGGTTATTCTTCTTTGGTGGCGTAATGCTGAACGTGAGCTGGTTTTTGGGCGGTGCTCCAACGGCCGGTTGGACAGCTTATGCTCCATTATCTGCCATCGTCGATACCACGTCCGCATATCATGGGGTCGACTTTTATGTACTAGGTCTGCAAATCGCAGGATTGGGTACACTAATTGGGGGGATTAACTTCCTTGTTACGATTATTAACATGCGGGCACCAGGCATGACTTACATGAGAATGCCAATGTTTACATGGACGGCTTTTATTACTTCGGCTTTGATCCTGTTCGCTTTCCCGGCGATCACGGTTGGTTTGGTTGAGCTTATGTTTGACCGTATGTTTGGCGGTGCTTTCTTCGAAATTTCCAAGGGTGGGAACGCTGTACTATGGGAGCATTTATTCTGGATCTTTGGGCATCCCGAAGTATACATTCTGATTCTTCCTGCTTTCGGAATCATTTCCGAAATCGTCAGTACGTTTTCCAAAAAGCGTCTTTTCGGATACAGCTCCATGGTATTCGCAACAGCGTTGATCGGGTTCTTGGGCTTCATGGTTTGGGTCCACCATATGTTTACAACAGGTATTGGTCCAATAGGTAATGCGATTTTTGCGATTGCAACAATGGCCATTGCCGTACCTACAGGTGTTAAAATCTTTAACTGGCTGTTTACATTGTGGGGCGGTCAAATTACGTTCTCGACAGCTAATATGTTTGCAACAGCGTTTATTCCAACCTTCGTTATGGGTGGTGTGACTGGGGTTATGCTTGCAGTTCCACCGGCAGATTACCAGTATCACGATACTTACTTTGTTGTCGCGCATTTCCATTACGTTATCGTTGGTGGACTTGTACTGGGATTATTTGCAGGCCTTTACTATTGGTGGCCAAAAATGTTCGGACGTATGCTTAGCGAAACGCTTGGCAAAGTTCACTTCTGGACATTCTTTATCGGGTTCCATCTGACATTCTTCCCGCAGCATTTCCTTGGGCTTATGGGGATGCCACGCCGCGTATTTACATACCAGCCAGGCGTAGGGCTTGAAGAAGGTAACTTTGTCAGTACGATTGGTGCTTTCCTGATGGGTATTGGTACTATCGTATTCCTGATCAATGCAATTGTAGCAGCAAGAAAACCAAAAAATGCACCTGCAGATCCTTGGGATGGTCGTACCCTGGAGTGGTCGATTCCTTCTCCTGCACCTGAATATAACTTTAAACAAACTCCACTTGTTCGTGGTTTGGATGCATTGTGGAAAGAAAAGATGGCTGGCAACAAGGAAATGACGCCTGCCGAACCTATTGGTTCGATTCATATGCCATCCGCATCGATCCTGCCTTTAATATTCTCAATCGGATTCTTTATTGCAGGTTTCGGTTTTATGTATCACACGTATTCTGTCGCTATTATCGGTGGAGGCATCATGCTGGCTTGTATGTTCCTTCGTTCGGTATATGATGACAAGGGCTTTCATATTGAGCCGGAAGAACTTGAAGATAAGGGGGCTAAGGCATGAGTGCGCATCATGAAGTAGGCGGTGCACTGCCACCTCACGCAGAAACCGCGACATTGGAAGGCAAGAATAAGGTCACGGGCTTCTGGCTCTTCCTTGGCGGAGAGTGCGTATTGTTCGGTACGTTGTTCGCAACGTTCATCGCATTACGTAATCAGGTTCCTGATGGTCCAACTGGACAAGAATTGTTTAATCTGACAACAGTCGGAATTTCCACATTTATTTTGTTAACGAGCTCCCTGACCAGCGTATTCGCTACAATGGCCATGCATCGTAATGATTTGAAAAAGTTGAACTTGTGGATGGCTGTTACCGTATTGCTGGGTTTGGGATTCCTGGGTCTGGAAATTTACGAGTTCATGGAATATGTTCATGAAGGTCATGTATTTACGAAGAGTGCATTTGCTACTTCCTTCTATACACTCGTTGGCTTCCATGGAGCGCACGTAGCGTTCGGTGTACTATGGATCACATTGTTAATTATATCTTCGTTCAAAAAAGGACTTACAGTCGTAACTGCCCCTAAGTACTACGTTGCCGGACTTTATTGGCACTTTATCGACGTAGTATGGGTATTTATCTTCACCGTAGTGTACTTATTGGGGAAGGTGGGACCGTAAATGAGCAGCCAACAGCATGCAACACCAGCGGCTAAGCGCCATAAAGCGGAAAGCCCTAAGAACCATTACTTGTCTTATATTGTATCGATTCTTTTAACAATGATAGCCTTTGCCGCTGTACTTTATGGCGGATTGGATCGTTGGTTTCTCATTCTTTTCCTAACGGGTCTTGGGATCGTACAAGCGATTTTCCAATTAGCTTATTGGATGCACATGAAGGAAAGAGGTCACCTGTTTCCTATTGTAGGGATTATATTTGGATTCATCGTAGCTTTAACTGCAGTAGCGGCAGCCGTCTACTGGACTTGGTGGTAAGTAGAGGAGGCTTTTAGAAATAAAAGCCTCTTCTTTCTATTGAGCATGCACTATTTTTCACAAAGTAAGTAGGCAGGAAATTAAGGTTAGTGAGAAAGGAGAATCATCATGAACATGGAAGCAATGGGTCATATGGAGCACACAACAGGAGATATTATGTCGGCGGGTTTTGCTAACCTGTGGAGTCCCGGGTTGCTCCTGATTGTTGTCATTATCGGCTGGCTGTACAGTTTGGCTGTAACTCGCTGGCGTCATCGTTTTGCGGATACAGCACCTGTGAAAAGGAGTCAGCTAGTCTACTTTTATTTGGGGTTGTTGATGTACTATGTAGCAGAGGGATCGCCGCTCAGCTTGTATTCGCATCTCTACAGCTTTAGCGCTCATATGCTGCAGCAGTCGTTTCTGTATTTAGTTGTACCTCCGCTGCTGTTGCTGGGACTGCCTGGATGGCTGCTGCGCCCTGTATTGAAACCGAAAGCGATGAAGGCTTTTATGCAGGCTTTTACATCGCCATTGATCTCTTTGTTCGTGTTTAATATGGTGTTCTCCTTTTATCATATTCCAATCATTATGGATACTTTAATGGCCAACATGCCGCTTCATGAGCTGTACAAAGCTATTTTTCTACTGGCTGCTTTTCAGCTGTGGTTCCCTGTATTTTGTCCGTTACCTGAATATAACCGGATGTCCGAGCTGAAGAAGATGGGTTATATCTTCGTTAACGGGATCTTGCTGACACCTGCCTGCGCATTGATCATATTTGCAGGATCACCTTTATATCAAGCCTATGCTGACGTTCCTGAACAGTATTTGTTCATGTCAGTGCTTAATGATCAGCAGCTTGGCGGGGTCATTATGAAGATTGTTCAGGAAATTGTTTATGCTGTGGCACTTGCTTACACCTTCTTCGGCTGGTACCGGAGAGAGCGCAAAATGGAAGCGGAAGAAGATCTGATGAATGAGTCTTTGATTCAGCATCCACAAGCCCAGCCTTCTGTTCAAATGAATCGAGCTTAAATTTATGATGGGTTAGGTGGGACTCGGTATGCCTATTTTACCAACGATCAGCACCAGCTTTATAGTGATCAGTGCGATCTTTGTCGCCTGTGGATGGTACCAGATTGTGAAGGGTAACCGTCAAACACACCAAAAGCTGATGGTGTGGGGTGCGGTGTTCGCACTTGCCTTTTTTATTATATATGTATCGAGAACGTTGTTCGTCGGCAATACAAGCTTTGGGGGTCCCGAGCATTTAAAGCTTCCCTACCATTTATTTTTATTTTTTCACATTGCCTTGGCTACGACAGGCGGCGTATTCGGAATCGTCACGCTGCTGCTTGCGTATAAACAAAGATTTGCCAGACACCGCAAAATAGGGCGTTGGACAGCCGTAATGTGGCTTCTAACAGCACCTACAGGTGTAGCTGTATTCATTCTTCTGTATGTGATGTATCCAGGTGGAGATACCAAACCGATGATCAATGCGATATTTGGCAAATAATAAAGAAGCAGATGCTTGTCCATGAGATGGATGCATCTGCTTCTTTTTTTACGTATTGATTATGAGTCCGGGATTCAGATTAAAGCGCGCTTCCTCCAAATATAAACCGGTATTCCCAGTGTCTATTATCAATAGTATCAATGCGGACTCCACCGGATTCCTTGGAATAGGTGTGCAAGATTTTACCGTCTCCCAGATAGATGCCTACATGTGTAATACGCTGATTAGCTGTATTGCTGGGATATGCGGATTTGCTTGTTCCTTTGTAATCCATGAAGAACATCAGGTCGCCTACCTTGAGGTTGCTCCAATTGGTAGTGGTTTTACCGATTTTGCGGACGTAGTCACCCTGCTGTCTGGAGTCGCTTGGTAGTGTAATATTGGCACCGTCTTTAAAAGCCTGGCGTACGAAATCAGAGCAATCGAAGGTATTGGTGTTGGAACGGTCGGAACCATACTCATAGGGGGTACCTAAATAGGATTTGCCCGCTTTGATAACACTATTAATGGTGTTACTGGTATTGCCGCCGTTATTACCTCCACTTCCGCCGCTACTACCACCGGATGTGGACGGTTTTATGTATTGGCTGTTGGTTGATACATAACCTGTGACTCCGTTGGAATCACTGACTTTGTACCAATAGTCATTAACTTTCGACAAAATTTTAACGGTTTCTCCGGCTTTCAAAAATCTGATGCTGCTCGAATCGGTGGATGCACCTGTTCTGAAGTTAACGCTGCTAACAATGACGGCAGAGGAAGGATCGTTGGTGCCACTGCCGCCGGAAGAGGTCTCTTTTATGTATTGGCTGCTAGTTGATACATAACCGGTTTCTCCTTTGGAATCACGGATTTTGTACCAGTAGTCATTGATTTTTGATAAAATTTCAACAGTCTCTCCGGCTTTCAAAAATCCTTTGCTGCTCGAATCGACGGACGCTCCAGTTCTGAAGTTAACGCTGCTGACAATGACGGCTGATGAAGCATCGGCTTGGTTGGGGACGAGTAGACCGACGCCTGTGGTGAGAGTGGTGGCTAACAGCAATGTCGCAAGATGTTTTTTCAAAATGTAATACCTCCAGTTGATGTTTTCAAACCTTATGTATATAAACATTCTCATTGCTTTTAAGCAGGAGAACGAGGTTTGCCTGGGAATCGATAAAAAAAGCTGTGGTTGGTTATCGAAATTGTTGATTTGACATCTAACCCGTTTGACAGCCACAATGGGGTTAGAATCCAATCGAAAGTCCTTTATATTGGACTCCACCGCTTCATAGGGTTCGAGGCTTGTCCAAGATTTGGCGGGGTACCCATTATATCGTCGCTTGAACCAGCTAAGTTTAGTGGTAAATGTTGACATGGTTTTCATGGTATTGTCGACAGAAGTAAGAATTAGGATTGTAACTGAAAAGTCAACATGATATGATAGTAAAAACAGTATTGAGAACAAAGTTCATTATGATGAACAGAAGGAGGATTTTATGGCAAATACAAGTATCATCTTACGGGTAGAGTTAGCACATGATTTGGTAACTTTTGGTGATGTGGCTGCAGTTATTAGCCGTGCGGGCGGAGATGTAACTTCGATTGACGTTATCCGTGTCGGCAAGGAATCCTCGGTTAGAGATATTACGATAGATGTGCAGGATTCGATTGAGGCTGAAGTCGTTCAAGCCATTAAGGACCTGAAAGGGATCACACTCATCAACGTGTCGGATCGTACCTTTCTTGCTCATCTGGGTGGTAAAATTTCTGTTCAACCGAATATGCCGATCAAAAATCGGGATGACTTGTCCCGTGTATATACACCAGGGGTAGCCCGTGTCTGCACCGCTATTCAAGAAAATCCACTAAAGGCTTATTCCTTAACTATCAAAAGAAATACGGTAGCTGTTATTACGGACGGCACGGCTGTTCTGGGGCTGGGTGATATTGGACCGCAGGCTGCTGCTCCGGTAATGGAAGGGAAAGCGATGCTGTTCAAGCAGCTGGCTGGTGTGGATGCGTTCCCGATCTGCCTGGACACGAAGGATACAGAGGAAATTATTCGTACTGTGAAAGTGATCAGTCCTATCTTTGGCGGTATTAATCTGGAGGATATCAGTTCGCCGCGCTGCTTCGAGATTGAATCCCGATTGGAGAAGGAACTCGATATACCGGTATTTCATGATGATCAGCATGGAACAGCTGTAGTCATGATGGCTGGGCTGATTAACGCGCTGAAGGTTGTGGACAAGCCAATTGAATCCATACGTGTTGTAGTCAATGGAATCGGGGCTGCTGGTGTATCGGTTTGCAAAATGCTGCTCGCGGCAGGGGTTAAGCGCCTTGTGCCGGTTGACCGTGATGGTGCGATTGTCCGCGGTCAAACCTATGATCAACCGATGTGGCAATGGCTTGCTGAACAACCTCAGGTTGAAGATATTGCTGGCGGCTTGGACAAGGTTATTCACGGGGCTGATGTATTCATTGGGGTGTCGCGTGCGGGACTGCTGAAGGTTGAGCATGTTCAGTCGATGGCTAATGATGCGATCGTGTTTGCTCTTGCCAATCCTCAGCCGGAAATCGATCCGGAAATTGCTCAAGCGCATGTTCGTGTGCTGGCAACAGGACGTAGTGATTATCCGAATCAGATCAACAATGTGCTGTGCTTCCCGGGGCTTTTCAGAGGGGCATTGGATTGCAGAGCACGCCGTATCCATGAGGATATGAAGCTGGCTGCCGCTCGTGCCATTGCTTCGGTCGTGAGCGATGATGAGCTGAATGAGCTTTATATTATCCCAAGTATATTTAACGATCATGTAGTAACCAATGTTCGCCATGCTGTTATCGAGGCAGCGATTCGTACGGGTGTTGCTCGCAGGATTCCACCAGATTTTCGTTAAAAGCGAATGATCTTTGATACAAGTGTTATCGTACTAACGGTAATTCGGTTGAAGTAACTCTAATGTAGAACAAAGCTTAAGCAGTCGGGAACCTCCGGCTGCTTTTTTCTGTTGGTTACAGATAATTCCGTCTGATTGAGCGATAAAAGAATGTTTTCAGTTTATAAATTGTGTTTAATAAATAATATTAAATGGTGATTTTAAGCGAGGTGATTCTTTATCGAATCGATGTATCATGCTGCTGGACTTGCCCTTTTGGAGCAGAGTGAACGGCTAGCCAGTCAAATTACGGAGATGCAGTATAAGCTTCAGCCCGAATTGTTGAAACGTTTTGGGGAGAACGGACGTAAACAAACCCTGCAGGATACCTTGTATAATCTGAAATATCTCTCTGAAAGCGTTCAGATGAAAAGTCCATTGCTATTTGCCAATTATATAACATGGCTGCGAACCTTACTTGCGGGACACAAGGTTACAACTGAAGAGATTGCCGTGAACTTGAGATGTATGACGGAAGCAATTAAACAACAGATAAAGCCTGAGCTGTGCGAGCTGATTGTTCCCATAGTGGATGACGCGCTTAAGCAGGTGTCCCTACCATTGGCAGAAAGTATGAGCCTGCTGGGCACAGATCATTATCTGGTTGACGAGGCCAGGCAATATACGGAGCTGCTGCTTCGAGGAGATCGTCATACGGCAAGTGCAATGATTATGAACATTCAGCAAAAGATTTCGATAGAGGATATCTATCTGCACATATTTCAAAAATCACAACACGAGATTGGACGACTGTGGCAGACTAACCAGATTAATGTAGCACAGGAGCATTATTGTACCGCGGCGACCCAAATGATCATGTCCCAGTTGTATCCTTACATATTCTCGATAGCACGCAATGGCAGACAAATGGTCGCAGCTTGTGTTGGAGAAGAACTGCATGAAATCGGACTGCGAATGGTATGTGATTTTTTTGAAATGGATGGGTGGGATACGTATTATTTGGGTGCCAATGTTCCGAAGCGTTCTGTCATCGACTCGATTGTAGACAGGCAAGCCGATATTATGGCGATCTCTGCAACGATGAGCTTTCATGTTTATCTGGTCAAAGAGCTAATCGATGATATTCGTAACCATGAACAATCGCGTTATACGAAGATCATTGTCGGAGGGCTTCCGTTTAATATTGATCCCGAGCTATGGAAAAACGTAGGTGCAGATGGACATGCCTACAATGCTAAGGATGCGATATCTCAGGCACGTGAGTTGATGAAAATAAAATGATAGCAGATTAGGGGGAATTGTATTCAACTTTTCACCACTTAGGGGGGCTTTAGATGGGAGAGAACCAGGTTGTTATCTCACTATTGTGCGACTCGGATGGACGGATCGTATCGATTATTCGCGATGATCTGGATATATCTTCAACCTTGGACGCCGGTAGTGGCGTATATTCAATATTTGATGAGATGAATACTGGCAAATTTCGCGAATTTCTTAAAGAGGTCAAGATCAACAAAGCTTTATTTAATTGGGAAATTAATCTGAAAATCGGAGATCGCACAGAACTGTTTTATTTTAATGGCGGCTTGTTTGAGGAAAGTATATTGGTCGTGGGCTCGAAGTATAACTCTATTTATTCATATTTCTACGATGAGCTGATGAAAATCAACAATCAACAGCTGGTGGCCCTTCGGGAAACGATCAAGAAGCTGTCTCAGGAAATGCTCTTGAAGATGGAGCAGAGAGCCTATGAGGAGTTTTCAGCCTTAAACAACGAACTGGTGCTCGTTCAGAGACAGCTGGCCAAAAGCAACATTGAGCTTAAGCTGGCAAGGAAAATGCAGAGCAGGCGAATCAAACCAAGAGCACCTTTCTGGCGACGATGAGCCATGAAATTCGGACGCCAATGAACGGCATTATTGCGATGGCCGAGCTGCTTTCCTATTCTAATTTATCGATTGCCCATAAAAAATCGATTTCGATCATTTTGGATTCTTCTAACATGCTGCTGACGATTATTAATGATATTCTGGATCTATCCAAAATCGAGGCGGGTCAAATGCGTATTCAGGAGGTGGAGTTTGATCTACGCGAGCTGCTGGATCTGATTCTGCAATTAATGATTCCACGTTCACAGAAGAGAGGCAACAAGCTCCACATACATATAGACCCGAGGATAGCTCCTACTTTAAAAGGTGACCCGGATCGAATTCGCCAAATTTTATTGAATTTGATTGGGAACGCTCTGAAATTTACGGATCAGGGTCAGATTGATGTGAGGGTGCGATTACTGTCAGCGTCTGACAAAAAGCAAAGATTGGTTTTTGAAGTTAAAGATACCGGAATCGGAATATCCGAAGAAAATCGCAGCAAGCTGTTCCAGCCTTTTTTTCAAGCTGATCAGTCTCGAACTCATAAATTCAGTTCAACCGGATTAGGCCTGTCCATATCCAAAAAATTGCTTGAGATCATGAAGGGTCGTATTGGAGTCGAGAGCACAGACGGTGTCGGTTCAACCTTCTGGTTTGAACTCGAGCTGGATATCGAAGCTTGTGCCAAATTACAGGGTGCTCCAGCACCAGAAGTTGTGACGCCGAGTCAAGACCTGTCTATTTTACTGAATAAAGATTTGAGCTTGCCGATTATGCTTGCGGAGGATAATCAAATCAATCAACAGGTTGCCCTCCTGCAGCTTAAAAAGTTGGGACTCACCCACGTTATTACCGTTTCCAACGGAGCCGAGGCTTGCGAGGAGGTCCAGCGACGCGACTTTTCCCTGATTTTGATGGATAATCAGATGCCCGTGATGAACGGGTTTGATGCCAGCATGAAGATCCGGGAGTGGGAGACTTCTCATGCCAGGAGTACAAGATTGCCGATAATCGCGACGACAGCCAACGCCATGCAGGGCGACCGCGAAAAGTGCCTTGGGGCTGGGATGGACGATTATATTACCAAGCCGGTTAATCTGGCCACCTTGAAGGAAGTTCTGCTAAAGTGGCTGCCGGAATTGCCGGCGTTGGAGACCGATTCGACTGAACAGACAGAAGCTGAGGATACCTTGCTGAATCTGTGTGTTATTCAGGAAATTATGAATTTGAACGATGACGGAGACAATTCGATGCTGGCAGCCTTGTTTCATTTGTATGGTCAGGATACACCGGATAAAATGAAGCTGCTGAAGCAATCTGTTGATGACAAGGATGCTGTTAATCTCAGAATTGTCGCTCACGATTTGAAATCAGCAAGTTTAAGCCTTGGCATGAATACCTTATCCAGAGCTTTTGAGAAGCTGGAGACAATCGGACGATCCAATTGTGTAACAGAAGCATGCATAGGACTGATTACAGAGGTTGAACAGCTGTACGCAGATACTTGTGATGCCTTTGAGCAACTCTTACTGGAAAATAACTGACCTGTCCCAATAAAAGGGTAATGAACACGCCAAAAGAGCAGGCTGCCGAAGCATCTGCTCTTTGTGTGTATCTGGGCTCACGAATAACTCAGTCGGAATGATGATTGGTAGGCATAGCTTCCGGAGAAGTCAGCCTATCGTAGAATTCAACATATTTGTCTTTATCAGAACTTGAACGTAGAGCCATTCCTGCACGTGGATGCTCGTTCAATACACCAGCGACCATGTAAGGAATAATGTAGCCCCACTCCACTTTTTCGCGCATAGGGATCAAATGTCTTTCGATTAAATCCAATACGGGACGAATTTCGTATCTTGGATTTTTCAAATAGCTTACCAACAACTCAGTTGGGCAGTTACCAGCGGCGCGGCCCATACCGAATACGGAAGCATCCAGAAATTCAACCCCTTTGGCAGCTCCAACCAATGTGTTGGCGAATGCAAGCTGCATATTGTTGTGCATATGAAGACCGAGCTTTTTATTAGGAAGTAAATTCTGGAATTTGGATACCATATAATCGACATCACGATTGTCCATGCTGCCATAGGAATCGACTACATAAACGACATCGACAGGACTTTTTGCGATATCTTCAAAAGCTTCTGTCAATTCATTTTCCATAACGTGAGAGAGAGCCATAATGTTAATGCTCGTCTCGTAGCCATAGCTATTGAACTTGTTGACCAGTTCCAGCGCCTTGTCCACATCTTTGATATAAGTAGCTACACGGATCATGTCCAGATGGCTTTGCTCACGAGGTAAAATATCATTCTCATCAACACGGCCAATATCGACTAATGCAGACAGTTTTGTATCGGTTTTTGTTTTAATAACTTCCTTAAGGAAATCCTCATTCAAAAAGCGCCAAGGACCAGCATCGGCACCCTTTAACAGCTTAGCCGAATTTTTATAACCAACTTCCATATATTCCACACCAGCTTCGCTCAAGCCAGCATACATGTCCTGAACCATTTTCACGCTAAAATCCCAGTTATTGACGAGTCCCCCGTCACGAATCGTACAGTCCAAAATTTTGTGGTTAAGATCTTTTGTCATCCGAATTTGCTCCTTTTCTGTCAGTGCGCCGTTAGTCAGACCGCAGCGGTCTGCTTCATTTTTCTTTAACGCTTTTTGGCTTTTAAGCGGTAAAGTAAATTCCCTATATTTAATATGCCATAGTATAAACAATCTTGTCAATAAAAACAATCCGGCTTCACCGCGAAGCCGGATTGTTCGTTGCATATTTATGAACGATGATGAGTGCTATGGGGTTTTGATCAGGGTATATTTACCGATCAGAGGTAATGGCTTTATTTGTCCATTAGCCGCATTAATGATACCCAAGATCGTCAGTACGAGTGCACCCAGATTGGCAATGGGTACCAGAATCAAGTTTAGGAACGGAATAGCTCCTAATACAAGGTTGCAAGCAATACAGACCAGCAGCAGCAGTAATCCCTGATTGGCATGGTACATGGCAAATCGTGATTGCTTGGCAACGATGAGGGGCAGGAAGAAAATAATGTAGGCAACAATACCAATAACTTTGTTCTCAGCGGCATCGGCTGGATCAACAGGAAGCTGTTCAGATGAACGATTAGGATCTTCAGACGGTGATGACAATATTTCCACCTCTTTCTTATAAATGTTATATACTGTTTGTTTATGTTTTGTAACCATCGTATGCAAAATTGAAACAGCATATGTTCATTTTATTTGGAATATCTTCTTTTTTCAAGGGAAATAATAGTAGGTATGGCTAATAACGGATTTTCCCAATTGGAAAAAGGACAAGTAGCTGTTATCAATCAGATACCATGTTGTTGGTAAGTGAGCTTGGGTGAAAAAGATTTACCTCGGAAAACAAAGTTGTACCTTCCCTAATTTTCGTTGCCAGGGTAACACTGTTTCTCTAGACCCACACGAGAATCGTTTGTTATGATGGACATATAGATAACGAGCATGTTTTCATCATGGTCTGGAGGAGTGTCAGAAGTGAACGCATATGATAATCTGAAGCAGGGTGAGAAGGGCGCATGGATCAGTATTGCTGCGTATATTCTTTTATCCATATTCAAAATCAGTATGGGCTATATAACGGGCTCTGAAGCGTTGACCGCTGATGGTATTAATAATACAACTGATATTATTGTGTCTCTGGCTGTGCTAATCGGTCTGCGTATTTCTCGTAAACCCCCTGACCACGATCATCCGTATGGTCATATGAGGGCAGAAACGATTGCTTCGCTGGTGGCTTCCTTTATTATGTTTGCTGCTGGTATTCAGGTTATCATTCAATCTGTGCAAAGCTTGATGTCAGCTGAACGCCAGGCTCCCGATATGCTCGCGGCATGGGTTGCTCTCTTCTCGGCTGTCGTGATGTGGGGCGTATATATGTATAATAGAAAACTCGCCAAACGTATAAACAATCACTCGTTAATGGCTGCGGCTATGGATAACCGTTCAGATGCTTTTGTCAGTATAGGCGCAACGGTTGGTATTATCGGCTCTAGATTCGGTTATCCGATATTGGATACGATAGCTGCATTTGCCGTAGGACTGATCATATGCAAGACGGCATGGGACATATTTTCGGAGGCAACACATGCATTGACTGACGGCTTTGATGATAAGCGGTTGAAGGTGTTTCAGGAAACGGTGCGTGAAACTCCTGGAGTGAAGAGTATCAAGGATATTCGGGCGAGAGTCCACGGCAGCAGTGTGCTGCTTGATGTAGTGGTGGAGGTAAGTGCAGAACTGAGCGTAGAGCAAAGTCACCATATAAGTGACGAGATCGAGCAGCGCATGCATCAGCAGCATAGTATCGATAATGTGCATGTACATGTAGAACCGTACTCCAACCTAAAAGAAGAGAGCTAGCTCCTCGTGAGGGCTTTGGCTCTCGGGATTTTAGCGATACACATGAGCTAGCTTGTCCGTGAATACAATAAGAGCTTCAGCAGGATCGAATCAGATCCGGTTGAAGCTCTTATTTTTATGGAAGATATTGCTGCACGATGTTTACGATCTTCCCGTTCTTAACGGTCAAATGGTATGGATACTCATGGATAACGGCGTCTTTGCTAAAAATAGCTTTGAAATTGTTCAATGTTATCGGTTCATTCCATACAATCTGAGCTTCCTCAGGACTACCGTTTCGGTTATAAATTTGCATCAGAACCGTTGCATCGCGCTGAATTTCAAAAGTTTGCAGTTTAGTGTTATCATTAACGATATAGTAGCCGCTTGGTGCACCCATCTGCCCGAATTCAGGCTCTCTTTGTGCAAAAACAGCATCAGCTTCCTTACCTTCATACCATTCGATATCATCAACAACGATATAGGTCTTTCCATTATCCGTATACATATCCTGAATGTAAGCAGGGTGGGTATCGCTGCTTTTGGCTACAGGGGCATAGTCTCCGTTGGTTTGTGCAGAAGTAAGGCCTGACATGATCAAAGATAATAAAGAGGTAATCAGAAGCGTTCGCCACATTTTTTTCATTATTATTCCCCTTCGCACACTGGATACTTATCATTAACGCGAAATAGGCGATTTGAAACGCGCAAGTCTTAACAAGAGAGGAATCAATGCCATGCTTTTTTATATCATTGCTGCTATTGTAATGATTATTGACCAAGCTTCGAAACGTTTGGTTCGCTTATACATGGAGCTTGGAGAGTCGATACCTGTTCACCGGCTTTTACAATTCACTTATATTGAAAATGACGGAATGGCGCGTGGCCTATTTCCAGGATATGCACGCCTGTTTGCTTTGGTTGCCGTCTTATTTGTTGCAGGGATCTTGTATTATCGCAAAAAAGGCGAGCTTCGCGGAACGCTGATGGACATAGGCACTGGATTTATGGTTGGGGGTGCTGTTGGCAATGCGATTGATCGCATTGTACTGGGTACTGTCACTGATTTTTTGGCATTTGGTTCAGGCCGAGGTGTGATGAATATTGCTGATTTGGCAATAAATATAGGGGTACTCTTTATGATAATAGCGATGATTCAAAATTATGTCTCACAAAAAAGCAAGTCTGAGCATGTGAATGAGGGCTAGAAGTGCGATGAAGATGGAGTGAAGCAGCCCAATAATGCTGGAGAAGCACTTGTGATCGAAGATCAGAAGGATATTGGGCCGCTAAGCTAAATGAATTCACCTTACTCGCTACACCTTTTGCAAGGAAAGTGAAGCGTGGGTTCCAGCAGTATGTCCTGTAGCAAAAGCCGCCGATATGTTGTAACCACCCGTATAGCCGTGGATATCAAGAATCTCACCGCAAAAATACAGTCCGCTCATTAGTTTTGATTCCATAGTTTTCGGATCTACCTGCTTAAGATTAATACCTCCACCTGTAACAAAGGCTTCTTCGATGGACAGCGTCCCATTCGCTTCAATAGGAAAAGCTTTGATGAACTTGCACAATTCAAGCCATTGCTGCTTAGGGATATTATCATAGGTAATGTCTTCCTTTAGCTCCGCTTTGTGCAGTAAGAGAGGAATAAGCCGTTCGGGCAAAGCCGCCTTTAGTACATTTTTGATCGCTTTTTTGGCGTCTGTCCGGGCTAAGCCGAGCGTGTAGTCATGGACCTCTTGCAGGCTCTGCTCGGGAAGAAGGTCTATCGTTAATGGTATGGTAGGTGTACCAAATTGCTTGAGCGCCTTAACAACAAATTGGCTGCATCGTAACACGATAGGACCGGATATGCCAAAATGCGTAAAGATCAGGTCGCCTTCATGCTCGATGAGCTTTTTCCCCTTTGGATTCCATACGGATAGTGTGACGTTACGCAGGGATAGTCCCTGCAGCTCTTTACTCTTTATGAAAGGTTCCTTGGAAGTGATAGGCACCTCGGTAGGGAATAGCTCAGATATCGAATGTCCCGCATGCTCGGCCCATGGATAACCATCACCAGTTGAACCTGTTTGCGGCACTGACTTGCCTCCTGTAGCGACAATGACGCAAGCTGCGTGAATCAGCTCTCCCGAATGCAGCCGCACACCTGCTGTTCGTCCTTCCTTGTACAGGACTTCTGCAACAGGAGCATTCGTCTGAATATGGACGCCTTGGCGCTTCACCTGATTGATCAACGCGTCGACTACATTTTTGGCCTTATCGGTAACAGGAAACATTCGACCTCGGTCCTCTTCCTTCAGCTTAATTCCAAGCCCCTCAAAGAAAGTGATAATGTCTTTGCTGCCAAAATGGGTAAATGCACTATATAGAAAACGCCCGTTACCAGGAATGTTCTTGATCAGCTCATCAATATCCTTGTTATTCGTAACGTTGCATCGACCGCCACCCGAAATTCCGAGCTTTCGCCCTAGCTTGTCACCCTTGTCAATCAATAATACCTTCGCGCCGTTACCGCTTGCTGCAATACTTGCCATAAGACCGGCTGAACCGCCGCCGATAACAATTACATCGAACTTCATGAATCTAATCTCCCTTTGGTTAACAACCTCCGTTGTTTTTTCCATATTCTAATAATGATATATACGATCAGAGCGATCGCAGGCAACCATAACAGCTGTAACCCGTACCGCTGCACCAAAAGTGCCAGTTGGGGTACATGATCTCCTGCAACGTAGCCTAATGTGAAGAATAGCAGTGTCCATACGAATCCGGTTGAGTATGAGATAAGGGCGTAACGTCGAAAGGACATTTTATTCAAGCCCACAAGATACGGAATGATATGGCGAACTACCGGCAGAAAGTAGCTAATCGCCAGTGCGTATGAACCGTAACGGGCCACCAGCCGCTCTGACTTGTCTACATATAAAGCAAGCTTTTTTTTGCGACGCATTCGGTTCAACGCCGGTGTGCCAATCCATCGTCCTATGACATAACCCAGCGTCAGTCCTGACACAACCCCCAAATAAGTCAGTAGAAAGGCAGGAATCGGCAAGAGTAGACCGCTTGCGGTCACGGCTCCACCAGTCATGACAATACCTTCATCCGGAACAGGCATCCCAACAATTCCTAGCCATAAAGCAAAAAATAATGCCACATACCCATATTGTCCAATCATCGTTATCAGCGCTTCATAAGTCATTCTCAAGCTCCATTTCTCCATTAGGCTCAAACTAAATATACCAATAAAAACCTCGAACAGCAAAAGTGGTAAAATCCTGGCTATGCCACTGCTGAATAAGGGAATTCATAGCATGGGAACCAATAATCGCCCAGCCTGCTGACGTCCACCTATGTCCATACTAATTGCAGGGGAGGACTGCTATGAAATACCTTATTTACGGGATAATTGCGGCTTTGTTCATGATGATCTGTGTCTTCACCTTACAAATAGGTGGGAAGGGCGTAGCGGCAGTCTTGTTACCGCCATCTTCAGCAGCTGCAGCTGTAACGTCATCAGATAAGATTGCGTACTTAACCTTTGACGATGGACCTTCGCAAAGTACTTCACGCATTTTGGATATTTTACAGAAAGATGGGATCAAGGCTACATTTTTTGTTACAGGAAAAACCTCGGACTACAGTAAGCAGATGCTTCATCGAATTGTAGATGAAGGGCATACGCTCGGCAATCACACGTATTCACACGATTATAAACGTATTTATGCTTCGGTAGGGGCCTTTAAGGCTGATGTTGATCGGCTGAACCGATTCTTGGAAGAAACCGTAGGGGTCAGGCCTAATATCCTTCGTTATCCCGGAGGATCCAATAATCATTTAAGCTGGCGATCAGGTGGCCGTCATATCATGAGTGCTATTACCCGCGAGATGTCATCTCTTGGCTATCAGTATTTTGACTGGAATGTAAGTTCTACTGACGCAGCAGCGGTCACTCAGAGCAAGGAAGCGATTGTGGAATCGGTTAAAAGCAACAGCAGCGGCAAAAAACAAATTATTGTACTTATGCACGATATGGATGTAAAGACGACGACAGTGGAAGCACTACCGGAAATTATTTCCTATCTGCAGCATTCTGGTTATCATTTTGATGTGCTGGGCAAGGATTCTTATACCTTTCAATTTCTGCGACCAGGAAAAAGCTAACCGAAGATTATGGCGAGCGTACAAAGAACCTTTGCTTTCCAACCTTGCCGATGTATAATGGGAGTTAGAATAGTTTTTATATCATTATGTTAGTAAAGGAGATGAGCTAAGATGTCGATGTCATTTGAATCGTACATGAAAGATATGGTCCAACCGATGAGAGATGATTTAACCCGAATCGGAATTACTGAGCTGCGTACGCCGGAGGAAGTTGTTGAGAACCTCGCAGACGTAAAAGGTACAGCTCTTGTTGTCATTAATTCCGTATGCGGATGTGCTGCTGGTCAATGCAGACCAGGTGTAGCCAAAGCATTGCAAAACGAGGTGAAACCGGACCATTTGTTCACGGTATTTGCCGGTCAGGATAAAGAAGCAACTGCCAAAGCACGTGAGTATTTGGCTCCTTATCCACCATCATCACCATCAATCGCTTTGTTTAAGGATGGACAGCTTGTTCATTTTATTCAACGTCATCAAATTGAGGATCGTTCCGCTGATTTAATCGCTAACGACCTGACAAGCGCTTTTGAAAACTACTGTAAGTAGGAAGCTGTTTATCCAATAAACGCTTCCGATATACGAAGACTCCCCCGGCCTCAGGATTCCCTGGGCTGCTGCGGGAGTTTTTTTGTAAAAATGGATAGGGAGAGGTGGAGAATCATGAATTTGCAGCAGGAAATTATCGCTAAGCTGGGTGTGAAACCGACTATACAGGTGGATGAGGACATTCGCAAACGGGTTGACTTTTTGAAGCAATACATAGAAAATGCCGCTGTCGATGGGCTGTTGATTGCGATTAGCGGAGGTATTGACAGCGCAGTGGCAGCAGGATTGTGCAAGCAGGCCACCGATGAGTTAACGGCGGAAAAGGGAAGAGAGTACAAAACGGTAGGCGTGTTTCAGCCTTACGGCGAGCAGTCGGATATTACAGACAGCTATGCGGTAGCGGAAGCCTTCGGATTAACCTATAAAATCGAGACGAATATCGAAGAAACCGTCAATGAAATCGCACTTGAAGCCGAATATGGGCTTAAATCGATCGGTATTCATCGTCATCTAAGTCGTGCGGGCAAAGGCAACGTAAAGGCAAGAACGCGGATGGTGCTGCAATATGCATTGGCATTCGATTTGAATTTACTTGTGGTTGGAACCGATCATGCATCGGAGGCGATCACCGGATTTTTCACGAAGTATGGAGACGGTGCCGTTGATATTACACCATTGAGTACATTAAACAAACGACAAGTTCGACAGCTAGCAGCAGTGCTGGGTGTTCCGCAAAGTGTGCTGGATAAAGCGCCAACGGCTGGTTTATGGGAAGGACAGACGGATGAGTCTGAGCTTGGCATCTCTTATGAAGACAATAGCGATTATCTGGAGGGCAAAGAGATTTCTCCTGCAGCCAAGGAGAAGCTGGAGAAGCAATATCTAAAGACCGAGCATAAGCGAGTAACTATTCCGGGAGTATAGCATTACACTGGATAAGCATGCTCATCACTCACCACATTTGTAGCTCATCGACATAGAAAGCATGGAAGAAGGTTAAAGCTTCAATGATTATAGGCATTGGAATCGACTTAGTCGACATCGCCAGAGTGAATAAGATTATGAAGGGCGACGCAGGGGAGCGGTTTGCTGTTCGCGTGCTGACGCCGGGAGAGCGGGAGTTGGCCTTCAAGCGGCAGGGTCGCCTTGCCGAATTTATTGCCGGCCGCTTTGCCGCCAAGGAGGCGGTCAGCAAGGCGCTGGGCTGTGGTATCGGCAAGCAGGTGTCGCTGCAGCATATTGAGGTGCTGCCGGATGAACGCGGCAAGCCGATCTGTACGGTCGATCATGCAGCCTTACAGCGGCTGGAGCTTGATCCGGCTTGCACAGTCATTCACCTCAGCATCACCCATACCGATTCGACAGCAATGGCATATGTGATGGTTGAGAACAGAGGGCAACTCGCATAGCAGTTGGCCGTTCAACGAAGCCCGAGCCTCCACAGAAGGCAGAAGCGCAGGTCGCCTTTAACGCTTGGTAGCCAGCCAATCTACCAACGCCTGCGTTTCCTCTGGCTTCAGCTTGGTCCCGAAGGCAGGCATTCCGTTGCCGCCGCCAGTAATCTGCTTGTCAATCTGCTCCTTAGTTAATCGTGAGCCCACCTGCTGCAGATTCGTTTTGGGTCCCACACGTCCTTCAAGTCCACCTCCGTGACAGGAAAGGCAATTTTGCTTATATACGGATTGGACTTGCTCAGGCGCACCCACCAACGCATCATTTGAATTGGCATTTTTAGCGGCTCCAAAAGGCTCCTTACCGCTGTTTTGCGTATTGCTGCCACAGCCTGATATGACGCCAATGGCTACAATAAGAATCGCGGTTAGCATATATTGGGTCTGTCTGTTCATTGGATAACCTCCTCCGATTGTTTATTTCCTATGTACAACATCCATCCTAAAGCAATCATACTTAGTCCTCCAGCGCCACCAAGCGCCACTGAGGCCAAGCCCAAATATTGAGTCGCAACCACAAGTGTCAGCACAAACTGCCATATGCCTATATAAAGAATAGGTTTTCCAAGCCATACACCTAGCTGAGCGAGAGCAGCAGCCACAATGAAGGATTTTATCAAGGGTATAAAGGACGTATCCGCAGCGTGTACATACCCAAGTGTCCAGACCGCTACAATGAGCATAATAAGAGCCCATACCGATGGACCTGCCGGTATCGTTAATTTGGACCAGACGCCAAGACGGACATCCCTCCCTATCACAACAGCACTAGCTGCAAGCGCAATCCACAGTGGAATCGACTGCCAGGCAGCGACATTCAGCCATTGCCCGATAAATTCCAAGGTGGACGCCAGCACGGCTTGGATACCCCAGATCATTAACCATACGAGATATGGTCGTGAGCTTTGAATGTTTTGCAATACAGTCTGCTTCGGGTTCATAGCTTCAACTGATTTCATCATCTTCACACCTTTTCTGTGCATCAATTGCGATCTGCCGACATTACAAAACGATGCTTTTTGGCATAGTCACGTGGAGATACGCCGGTTACTTTTTTGAAAATACGACTGAAATAAAACTCATCTGTGTAGCCTACGCTGCTTGCTATCGATTTCAGACGATAATCCGACAGCATCAGCAGCTCCTTGGCACGGTCAACGCGGAGATGCGTCAAATAATCGATGGGGCTGTAGCCTATGTATTTTTTGAATAATCGTGAGTAATGGCTTATACTCAAGCCAGCCATTTGCGCAAGCCCTTCTAGAGTCAGAGGCTCCTGGTAGTGGCCTACCATATAATCCTGGGTTAGTTCTATAGCTGCTGTTGTGTTTCCGGCGACCTTTTGTGCGCGGAAATCCTGAATCAACGTCATGAAAAACTCCAACAGTAATATTTTACGACGCATGGCGGTCATATGCCCTCTACGCTTCCATAATATGTCCAATTGCTCGAACAAATAAATAAGCTGGGGTGTGTTGTGTACGGTGTACATACCCTCCAGAGGAAATGGCGATTCTTCAGAGCTTCGGGAAATCCACTGTTCCTTCTCGTCGAAAGTTTCCGTATAATGAAAACGAAAGAAATAGTATTCCAGTGGCTGCTCAGGATCGGTTTGCCGCTCAACCTCCATACCGGGACTGAAGGAGAAGAACTTGCCAGGGTCCGCAGGGTAATGGGTTCCATTAATCGTAAAGCTGCCTTTTCCTTTAATAATCAGCCAAATCGAATGATGACGAATCGTTCGGGGCAACTGTCGCCATTCGGGACTGCATTTTTGATGGCCGACAAGCAGCAGGGAAATTACTAGTTTATTCAGTCTGGCGGCTAGTTCACCAGGAGTCAGCATCGGTCCCACTCCTTCACTAAAAGCTGCCATTTATTATACCACAATATGTATCACCAGAAGGAGAACTCATGGACACGACACATAAACAACAATACTTTTCAAATGAACTGCTGGCGTGGTATCTTCGTCACCGCCGCGATTTGCCATGGCGTCGCAGCCGCAATCCCTATTATATCTGGATTTCCGAGGTCATGCTGCAGCAAACGCGGGTGGATACGGTCATTCCGTATTTTCATCGTTTTATCGAAAGGTTCCCTACAGTGGAAGCATTAGCTGAAGCACCGGAAGAAGACGTGCTCAAGCTGTGGGAAGGTCTTGGTTACTATTCACGGGCACGTAATCTGCAAGGGGCCGTTAGAGAGGTTCACGAACGATACGGAGGCATAGTACCCGATAATAAAGAAGAAATTTCCTCACTCCGAGGCGTGGGTCCGTATACATCAGGGGCTATTCTGAGTATCGCCTATAACAAGCCTGAGCCTGCGGTGGACGGCAATGTGATGCGGGTATTATCGAGGTACTTTTTGATTGAAGAAGATATTATGAAGCCGAGTACAAGAGGAATAATGGAAAAGCTGGCAAAAGCATTGATTCCCGAAGGAGCTGCAGGGGATTTTAATCAGGCTTTGATGGAGCTTGGAGCTATGGTATGTAAGCCGCGTTCCCCGAACTGTCTGACTTGTCCGGTTATGGAGCATTGCTCAGCCCGTGAAGCGGGGATGGAGGAGCAGCTGCCGATTAAGAAAAAGGCCAAGCCCCCACGTCCAGAGCAGCGGGTAGCTGCATTAATTACAGGCAGTGGTGATCACCAAGGTAAAGTTCTAATTCGTCAGAGACCGCAGGAAGGGCTGTTAGCCCGCATGTGGGAGCTGCCTCATACAGAGGTTCCGTTTACCTATATGGCCGCCAGTCCATCCTCGCCGGAACTTATACCAGAATCATTCAAGCTGCTGACGGACCAATTGGCAGAGGAAACGATCGGTATTATTCCGGAAAGATGGTTTATGCACGCTGAGCATACGTTCAGCCATATTCACTGGGATATGGATGTTATTGCATGCAGACTAGAGCCTGGTATCATTCCAAGCCCTGCAGGCATGCTGCTGCCTTCTCATTATCAATGGGTGGATAGCGCGACAATGGACAATTTTGCATTCCCGAACGTGTTTCTGAAAATATTGAATGCGTATTTTGCAGCCTGTACAGAGTTGTAAGCTACAGGGGGAGAAGTCTTTTCATGGCTTCCATTTTGTTAATGAAAATCATTTTTTTCTCGATGGTGATGATCTGATCCTCCTGCAGCTCCTGTAGTACCTTGGTTACGGATTCTCTGACGGTACCAGCCAGATTGGCAATCTGCTGGTGAGTCAGTTTCATATTGATCATCAATCTTCCCTGCTTAATGATGCCGTGATCCTGAGCAAGTCTGCATACGACTTTGATAATACGCATCCGTACGTCGAGGAAGGTAAGATCATAAATTTGCTCATTCGCTTTACGGAGTCTCTCCATCGTGACTTCAAGAAGTCTCAGACTCAGCTTAGGCGTTTGTTCGAGAAAATGATAAAATTCTGAACGCATTAATGTGTAGATTTTACAGTTTTCAAGCGTTTCCGCTGTAGCCGAACGGGTCAAGCCCTTTTGGATCAGCGACATTTCTCCGAAAAAATCTCCATCACGAAATAGTGCTAGAATAATTTCCTTGGCATAATCAATTCGGTAAATTTTGACGACTCCTGATTGTATAAGAAAAAATTCCTCTCCCAAATCTGCCTCGAAAAATAAAATCGTACCTTTTTTAAAATCACGCTCAACAAATAAAGGAGAAATGATCTCCAGATCACTCACTGCCAAATCTTGAAACAAGGGTACATTTTGTAACAACGGAATTAAACTTTTCATGAAAGAATTCATCTCTTTTCCAGTCTTAATGAACGAGTGCATCCTCTCCGATACGATAGATCATGATGTGTAGGTGACGGGATAAATCTATCTCTTCCGGATATCTTAGCTGCTCGCCCTGCTCATTGGTCAAAATTCTTACCACAGGCCGCTGCTTGAACGACGGGTTAATTTTGGATACAATGCCGGTTTGGCCGGTACTTAAGCGAACACTAAGGCCGACTGGATAAATAGCCACCTTATTTCGGAAAAATTCCACCTTACTCTTATCATACAACGTTCCAGCTCCGGTGAAAAGATTTTCTAATGCATGATCCGGTGGCAAGGAAGCGCGATAAGGACGTGGATTTGTCATCGCATCATAGGCATCCAATAAACCTACCCATTGAGCAAAAGGATGTACACTTGTACCGGAGAGACCTAAGGGGTAGCCGGTGCCATTCACCTTCTCATGATGCTGCAGCGCACAGTGAGCAGAGAGTAGGGGAACACCAGGTATTTCACGCAGAAGCTTGAAGCCATGCTCGGTATGCTTCTTGATTTCTTCGAATTCCAATGGAGACAAGGATGTTTTTTTGGTCAGCAGGGAATGGGGTACCATCGCATTGCCGATATCATGGAACATCGCCCCCATACCGAGAGCTTCCAAGTCAGTCGTGCTATAGCCTTCTATCATTCCGATACGAGTTGCGTAGACAGCTACATTGAGTGCATTCTGGAAAAAGTGCTCGACCATGGAAAAAGTACTTCGATTCATCACCATCAACATAATCGTGTCGTCTGAAGGACGAATATGGGATTTCAGATCGTCCTTGAGCAGACCTATACAATGATTCGCAGTTTTGGATATCTGCTGCCGTTCGCTAAGCGTCACCGATTTGGAGGAAAGCAACATTTGAAAGCTGCGAGTCAGTTGGCCGCGAATGACAAGACGTGTTTCTTCTCTTATGGAGTCCTCGATGTAGATGTCATCGGTTCGCTTGTCTTTAATGTAGATTTGCTGGAAGCCAAATTGGATCAGCTTATTGATCAGAGATTGACTGAGTTCCACGTTGTAGCCGATTAAAGTCTGACCTTCTTCAGAGATGATGGGTTTACCTAATCGCATACCGGGCTGAATCATAGAAAGAGGGAGTAATCTCATAGTATCAAATCACCTTTGCTTACTAGTAGTTTAGACACTATAACGATGATGAAATTCGGGCCACAATGGTTCTCTAGTCATGTGTCTATGTGCTACATTATTCCACAAAGATTGACATAATTCTGTGTATAATGCTACAAAAGTCAAGTGTTTATCAAATTTTGTCGCATAATGATCAAATAGTCCTATAAAACCGTTTAGAAAACCAACGGAGCTGCATCTATAGATAACGCAAAAAACCGGGAATGGAGGGTATCCAGTCCCGGTTTTACAATGTATGTCTTATTATTTACCAGCAGCAGCTGCGTAACGTTTGCCAACTTCATCCCAGTTAACAACGTTCCAGAAAGCTGAAATATAATCAGGGCGTTTGTTTTGGTATTTCAAGTAATATGCATGCTCCCATACATCCAGACCCAGGATTGGCGTGTTGCCTTCTGAGATTGGGCTGTCTTGGTTAGGCGTGCTGCTTACAACCAATTTACCTGCAGGAGTTACGGAAAGCCAAGCCCAGCCGCTGCCAAAACGAGTAGCGCCAGCTTTAGCAAGATCTTCTTTGAACTTGTCAAATCCGCCAAGCTCAGCATTGATAGCATCAGCTAATGCGCCGGATGGTGCGCCGCCGCCGTTAGGTCCAATAATTTCCCAGAACAAGGAGTGGTTGGCATGTCCGCCGCCGTTATTACGAACTGCAGTACGAATGCCTTCTGGAATGCTGTCCAGGTTGGAGATCAATTCTTCAATGGACTTGGATTGAAGATCAGGATGAGCTTCCAAAGCCGCATTCAGGTTAGTTACATATGCGTTGTGGTGACGATCGTGGTGGATCATCATCGTAGTCTCGTCGATGTGTGGTTCCAAAGCGTTGTTTGCATAAGGAAGAGCTGGTAATTGATGTGCCATTCGTAAATACCTCCTAATAGTTATGTAGATTCCAATTCAATCCTATTATCGCCTATATTCCATATAAAAGCAACATGTATGTATATTAAGTATCCACTACGCTGCTCAATCGGATTCAGACTCTAAGTCTTATTATTACAAAAGACCTATAAACTTATCCATCCACAGGACCAAGGAATTATCCAAAATATAGAAAATATGAGCACTAATACTCTTGAAAACGCTTAAAAAACAGCGCTTTCAAGAGATTATAAATCATTTGTAAAGTTTTTTGTGTATTTTCAAATAAATAAGAAGGAATTTAGCTCTATTTGTCGTATTTTATACCAGATAGAAATAAACAAAACCATGCTGTGGGGAGAGTTCCGTTGATGCTTGTTCGTCCCTTTCAATTGTCCGACTATGTTTCTGTTACTGATTTATTCAAGCACGTATTAAGCGAGGCCTGTTATGATGAAACAATGGAAGCTTTTGCAAGGCAGCTTTCTTGGGATAGCGAGCTTGTATTAGTAGCTGCCGAGAATGAACAAATCGTAGGTGTAATCGTAGGTACGATCGACAATCACAACGGCTATTATTATCGTATCGCTGTAAGTACGGAATTTCAGCGACGCGGTTTTGGTAAGGCATTGATCGAATCGATGAGACAACGTTTTGTACAGCGTAAGGTACGCAAGATCATGATCACAGTAGATGTTCATAACGAGATGGTTTTACCGGTGTATGAATCCGTTGGCTACCAGGACACCGATTTCTCACGTTCCTCACACCGCTTGAGCATCGTAAACGGATAGTCTCCGTTTTCCTAACAATACGGAGTGTTTATAACGGGCACGGTCTGTTCGCTAACAACGGAGGCTGTGTTTTTTTGTGTTGGCACAACTGTTTTCCATGAACCAGATGTGTTATCATTTACGCAGGAACGTATGATGTATAACCGAAGTAAAGTCAGAACCAACCGATATAGAATGAGGCGATAGTGAAGGATGGACTCCCATCATTCTCCTTGGGGAAAGCCTGCTGAAGTCTTCGTTGGTCTTATGTTACATATAGAAGGGTATGGACCTCATGGCGACTTTTTCCACGCATATCATCAAAAGCTTTAAGCATGACGGACACTTGCACCGAATGTGGGTTGAGAACGCTTTGGTTCCGGAATCGCTGCATCATGAATCACACAAAGCGGAATCGATGATGATCCTTATCAATAGTCAAACGAAAATTATTGAGGCGGACGGGAAAGAGTGGGTTAGCCGAATTCCAGGTGTCTCTTTTTTTATCCCCAAACAGTGGTTTAATGTAGTCGCTCTTTTGGAAGAATCGGGTGTGCGATATTACTGTAATGTTGCTTCACCTCCCTACTTGAGCGGGAACGTCATTACGTATATCGATTACGACCTGGATGTGATCCGAATGCCAGGCGGTGCTGTACATGTTGTCGATCAGGATGAATATGAGCAGCACAAGCTGATGTATCATTACTCTGCCATTGTAGAAGGAAAAGTAAAGCAGGGGCTGAATGATTTATTAAGCCGCATTCAGCTTGATCAAGCGCCTTTTCGCGATGAGTGGGTGCATTATTATTACCGAGAGTGGGAAAAGTGGAAAGGTTAAGTAAGGAATGGAGGCGTAAAATGGGCTTCTTTACTACCAAAAAATCGGAAGAACGACTATCAACAGACATGTTGGCAGCAGATCATTCAGCCGGGCTTTTGACAGAGGTCTGGAGTTGGACCAAATCCATTCTCATTGCCTTATTCATTGTGGCGATGGTCCATCAATACGGCTTTCACCTTTCAACTGTAAAAGGAGCTTCCATGCAGCCTACTCTTGAAGAAAATGAGTGGTTATTTATTAATAAAACCGTTCAATTCATAGGGAGTCCCAATCGTGGCGATGTTGTGGTCGTCAAGGAGCCGGAGGCCAGTGAGCCCCAGCCTATTTTTCTGGTGAAACGGGTTGTTGCCGTAGCTGGAGATGAAGTCTGGATTCAGCAGGGGAAGCTGTATGTTAACGGATTGTTTGCGATGGAGAGCTACACGGATTCACCTATTGAAGACGGGAGTCTGGAGCCATATACGATACCACAGGGATCGTTGTTTGTGATGGGCGATAATCGCCACCGTCTCGCCAGCTATGATAGCAGGAGCTTTGGAGCTGTGACTCTGGATAAGATAGAAGGGCGGGCGGAGTTAATTGTGTGGCCGCTGTCCAAAATCAGGATTCTTTAATTTTCAAGCGAGGTGATGCAGAACATGACGGAAGCTGTGAACCAAAGTAACCGCATGGACTGGCATCAATTGAAGCAAGACATGCGTGAGGCCGCATCAGAGCTTGGTATTGATAAAATAGGGATTTCCAGCGCTGAGCCTTTTGTGGAATTAAAATCGATTCTGCTGCAGCATCGCGCCAAGGGCTATGAATCCGGCTTTGAGGAGCCGGATCTTGATAAACGGACCGAGCCTGCGCTCAGCTTGGCAGAACCCAGAACGATCATTTCCATTGCTGTTGCTTATCCATCCAAGCTAGTTAATGCGCCGCGATCAGAGCTTGGTGCATATCGGGGTATCTTTTCCCGCTCGGCCTGGGGTTTGGACTACCATCAGGTGCTGCGCAACCGGCTGCAGCGGCTGGAGGCCTGGATTCGTGAACGCGTTCCTGATGCCCGGATGGAAAGCATGGTGGATACAGGGGCTTTGGTAGATCGAGCAGTTGCGGAGCGGGCAGGTCTTGGTTTTATCGGAAAGAACTGTTTGGTGATCACACCTGAATTCGGTTCATGGGTGTATTTGGGCGAAATGATTACGAATCTGCCTTTGCCTTCTGATATGCCAGTAACTGAAAGCTGCGGTGACTGTACGCTCTGTATAGACGCATGTCCGACAGGAGCATTGGTTGGCCCCGGACAATTGAACGCGCCCCGTTGTATCTCCTATGTGACTCAAACCAAGGGGCATGTTGAAGAAGATGAAATGAAAGAAAAGATCGGAAATCGTCTATATGGCTGCGATACGTGCCAGATCGTATGTCCGAAGAACAAGGGAAAGAACTGGACGCATCATCCCGAGCTCCAGCCGGATGCGGAGCAGGTCAAACCGCTGCTGCTTCCGCTACTCAAGATGAGCAACCGTGAATTTAAAGAGCGTTTTGGTACAAGCTCCGCTGCGTGGCGCGGCAGGAAGCCCATTCAACGCAATGCGATTTATGCACTAGGACATTTTAAGGATCAATCCGCTGTTCCTGTTCTTCATGAACTGCTTATCACAGATGAGAGGCCGGAAATCCGTGCCTCCGCCGCGTGGGCATTAGGGAGAATCGGGGGCAAGCAGGCCGAAGTGGCCATAGAAGAGGCACTTGGTAAAGAACAACACCAAACGGTTCTTATGGAGCTGGATAAAGCCTCTACGTCCTGTAAGCACTGATACAATTGATTTCTTTATCAGACTGTGGGTGTGGCATAGGCAGAATAGGCTCTGTCAAATTAAATATGGACGTGATACACACGATTTCAGCTGCTATTGTGGGCTGTTGACACGTTCGGAACGGAGACCCGATGAGATACGTACACATTGATAATGTAGAGCCAGGGGAGCATTTGGGTAGGACAATTTTTTCCGGTAATGGTGCTGTATTACTATCGGATGGGGTGCAGCTTACGGTTTATATGATCAACACCCTGAACCGCATAGGCGTTACGATGATTTACATTAAAGATCCGTTGTTTGAGGATATCGAGATTATAGATATTGTGTCCGAGGAGACGAAGCGCGCGGTCATGCAGCGGATGGGACAAACGTTTGACTCCATCCGTTCAGGTAAAGATTTTAATACACGTAATATTAACGGAAGCATTGATAGTTTGCTTGATGAAATTATGAAAAACAAAGATGTGCTGGTCCAACTGTCCGATATTCGGACCAAAGACAATGAAATGTATGTGCACGCGCTTAATGTGAGCATGATGTCTGCACTGATCGGGATTCAAATGGAAATGCCTATGAACCAACTGCGGGAGCTTGTTATTGGGGCGATGCTGCATGATATCGGTAAGGTTGAATTGATTACGGACGATACATCCGAGGATTTAAAGAAGCATCATACCTGGCGTGGGTTTGAGCTGTTAAAGAACAAACGTGAGCTAAGCCTGCTTATTGCCCACGTCGCTTTTCAGCATCATGAGAAGATGAACGGCAGCGGTCTGCCAAGAGAGATGCAGGGAGATCAAATCCACCTGTATGCACGAATTGTAGCCGTTGCCAACACCTACGATAATCTGTTGTTCGATTTGTCGCTCGGTCGGCGCATGATGCCGCATGAAGCTTGTGAGCACATGATGGTATTGGCAGGGGAAGAGCTGGACAGAGAGATTGTGATTCAGTTCTTGCGCACGATCTCAGTTTATCCTACAGGCACTTCGGTAAGGCTGTCTTCCAAAGAAACGGGTGTAGTGGTTGGACAGCACAGAGGACTTCCCGGACGTCCTGTCGTCAGAGTGGTTAAATCCGAATCAGGGACGGATTTGGAGGTCGTAGAAGTCGATCTGGCCAAGCATACAACCGTGTTCATTGATAGCGTATTACAGTGAGAACGGAGCAGCACTTTGCGGTAAAAGTGAGTTGTACCTGACCCTCTTATTTGTTAAGATACAATAATGATCAATAGTAGTGAGGTGAATAAGCAACGATGTGGGACTATATTATTCCAATACTAACTTTGCTTGTCGGTGCAGTCGGCGGATTTTTCGCAGGTGTGTATTATTTGCGCAGACAGCTTGAAAAGATGCAGAGCAATCCGGAGATGCTGCAGGAAATGGCCAAAAAAATGGGTTATAATCTAGACAAAAAGCAGCTCGGCAAAGCACAGCAAATGATGAAAAATCGAAAATTTCGTCCTTAAGTCCAGAGAGGTGGAACCAAAGTCATGCCAGCTAAAGATTATAAGAATACGAGTGTAATAAACAACCGTGCATTAATCGAGGGGCATGTCCGCGAGATTTTGCGGTTGGTTGGTGAAGACATTGATCGGGAGGGCTTGTTGGAAACGCCGGCAAGAGTAACCCGGATGTATGAAGAAATATTCGCAGGCTATGAGGCAGACTATAAGGATATATTAGGTGTAACCTTTGATGAGAAGCATGAAGAGCTTGTAATCATCAAAGATATCGTGTATTACAGCCAGTGTGAGCATCATATGGCACCTTTTTTCGGAAAGATCCATATCGGATACGTTCCAAGCGGTAAAATCGCCGGCCTTAGTAAATTTGCCCGATTGGTTGACGCGGTAACTCGTAAATTGCAGGTACAGGAGCGGATTACATCGGATTTGGCCAATATTCTTGAGGAAGAATTGACGCCTCATGGCTGCATGGTTGTTGTCGAAGGGGAACACTTGTGCATGTGCTCCAGAGGCGTGAAGAAAACGGGCAGTCAGACGGTAACCTCAGCCGTGCGCGGCACTTTCCGTACCAATGCGGCCCTCCGCTCAGAATTTTTGTCTCTACTCAAGCATTAACAACAACTAAACAGGCTAACGTCCCCCAGCTAAGGAAGGATGCTAGCCTGTTTTTTATGTCCATACCCTTGAATCTCCGATCAAGCCAGACTTTGATTCAGCTACTTGTCTTATATCCCGCTGCTAGCTGAGAGAGCTGGCTTGGTATTCATCCCCTTAAGAAATCCCATCGTCAATGATAAATAGGTTTTCTTTTGTGCTTTAAATATAAGCTCGTGTGTGTCATTAGGCGTAAGCCACAGCTGTGAGCTGGAGCCTGCAGATTGATTACGGAAAATTTCCTGAACCATTTCATAAGGAGCGCGTTGGTCCTGTTTACCGTGAATGAACAAGATCGGCATCGAGTACTGCGCTTCTTTCACTTGGTTATACGGAATTTGATTCAGACTAACACCGTTAATAAGCGGGAAAAATAAATGTACGAGCGCCAGTGAAGGGAACTTGGGCAGATTGGCTATTTGCTTCATGTTGTGATACATCGTTTCCGGCTCCAGAATGAAGGTGCTGTCCAGAATCATCCCATCGATATCTTTAGTCTGAAGCGCAGCTTGCAGAGCCGTTCCTGCCCCCATGGAGAAGCCCCATATATATACGGATTCCGCACCCTTATCTTTGGCATATTTGACGGCACCCAGCAGTTCCTGTGATTCGCGAATTCCACCGGTTGCACTGATTTCAGGTTGTACATATCCATAGTCGAACATCAGTACGTTGTAATTTTGCTTATGAAGCTCTTGAGCCAAGCTGTACAAAGGTACCCAAATTTCTTCTCTGTTGCCGCCGTAGCCATGTGAGAATATAACGGTTTTACCGATACTCGGGGAGGATGCCGCAGGGATATACCAGCCAGATAAGATCGAACTATCGTTCAAGCTTGGAAACGTAATGTCTTCGTACGCCGCTCCAAACGACAGGCTTGGATTGGAGCGCAGTGGATCGATATGAGGTCTTGCCAAGGACCAGGCAATATAGGCATGGAACGCCATCACAAGGCTGAATAGAAGCAGTAGTAGCGAAATGAGTGCAATAAGCACCTGTTTAACTCTACGCTTGACTAGAAGCGGCCGATTGAGAGCGGTTTCTAATTGTGCAGTAGTTAATTGAACGGATGGCAAGGGGTTGGTTTCCATCGAAATCCCTCCTAGTTGACTAAAATAACATGGTGTTGAAAATGCACAGCGGACGGCTATTTACTAAGACAATAGGATCCCGATGATACGTTATAAAACATTCATAGGTTGTAGTTGATTCAGCTTCTTATTTATAATAGTAAGACCGGAAACGTGTATCGTCAATCAACGGGGAGAAATGTAAACATGTTGTAATATACATGTAATAGTGGACCCAAATTCTGGATTTTAGTTAATAAACACTTTGCGGTATACGCAGACATGAGTTATACTATATGTAACAGGGTTTCATCAAGTGAAACTGAAAATCGGAGGAAATCGTGATGGAGGACGGCAAATTAACAGTGCGTGCGGTTGAGCGCGCTTTGGATATACTGCTTTGTTTTACGGATGAATCTGACCTGAGCTTGACGGAAATTGCCGTCCGCGTATCCCTTCATAAAAGCACGGTGCATCGCTTGCTGGCTTCACTGGAGGGAAAGGGCTTTATACTGCGCGACTTTGCAACGGATAAATATCGATTGGGTTTTCGAATATGGGAGCTTTCTGCCAACATGGTGCATACTCATGATCCCGCTATGATTCTGCTTCCGGAAATGGAACGATTACGTGATCAGCTGGATGAGACGATCAGTCTTTATGTATGTGACGGCTTGGAGCGGGTTCGCGTGCAGGCGGTAGAAAGCAATCAAGCGATAAGACGAGTGGCTCCGATTGGGGCAAGGCTACCATTGTATGTCGGTGCATCGAGCAAGATTCTGGTAGCCTTCGCCGAGCCGCAGCTGTTGGAGGCCCTGATGAAGGCTCACAATTTACCAACGGCCCTGGAACGGACTGTATTTCTTCAGCAGCTGGCTGAGGCCAAGGAATTGGGCTACGCAACAAGTGTAGAAGAACGAGAGCTTGGGACCGCCGCCGTAGCTGTACCTATCTATAATCAGGCACAACAGCTGGTAGCTTCATTAGCGGTCAGCGGTCCTTCTAATCGATTAACGCTGGCAAAGATGAAGGAGCATGCTCCTGTATTGATCGAAGCTGCTCGTCGAATGGGCAAGATGCTTAGATGAATGAATCCCATCATTAATCCCAACACAGCTTATCGGATTGTCGGAAAAGCTGTGTTTTTTTGCTGGACCACACATCTGCTGTATAACCCATCATGCTTATCAAGTCTGACCATAAATACAAATAAACCTCATAGACCATTGAACATGGTGTATGAGGCGTGAGCACTATGCTGTATGTTGTACAGCTTATGGATCAACAGGCAAAGGCTTTTGCTTATCCAGCTTGACAGTCAGTGTAATGGTTCCACCCTTTTTATTGATGATGGATGTGTTCCTCTGCTGTGTACGTAGTCCAACGGATTGGGCACCGCTAATCTCTAGCGTCAAGGGAAACGATTCCTGTTTATACAAATTGGCTTTACCATCTATATTGACTGAAAGGTCGACCATTTCCGTTTTATCCTGGCTTACCAGATTTATAGTGAGATACTTGTAATCCAGAGGAATGACGGCAGTTTCGATCTCACCGTCTTTTTTGACGTTTTTGGCTAAAGTGCCTATGTCATTGTTAGGGCCTTGCAGCTTGAAATAATCGCGTACCTTGACTGTTGTGGGATTGGAGCCGCTGCCCCCAGTTGTTCCTCCGTAACCTCCTGAGCCGTTGCCTATAGAGCCTGTCAGACCACCTCCGCCAGCACTGTTTCCTTGGTCTCCGGTATTGGCTTGCTCAAGGCTAATGCTGGAATAATCCGGCAACCAGTAATTTTTCTTGAGAAAGTTGTAAATACGGTTTAGGATCGTTACGGCTTCTGCGCGCGTAACTTTATCCAGTGGACGAAAATATCCATCTGCTGTTGCTGTCATAATCCCGGAAGCCTGCAGACTGGCCAGGCTACTTGATTGTGCATTGGAAAATCCATCGGTTCCAAAACTGCAATCGACCGCGTCTGTTCCCATAAATAAAGAGGGTAGAACCCCGTTGCTGGTCGTGATCTGGACATTCGCGTTATCCAATCGACCGTCTGCTTTCGCAGCCGCATCATAATCGTCTTTATTTTTGAAAAACTTCACAGGCACATCTCTGAGGCTTGCTGTAACGGAACACACATCGTTAGAGCTTAATCGCCGATCGATCAAACGCGTATCGAAAAACGAATACAGCATGTTAGATAGCTCTAATCGGCTTAGTTCTGTATCTGGCTGGAAGGTCAGTTGTCCATCCGAAGCAACTCCATATACGCCCCACTGGAACGAATAGTTGAAAATTTCCGAAATAGGCTGATAAGCCCAATGCTGTGTAGTTACATCGGCAAATCCATTAATTTTTTGCTGTCCTGTTGCCGTTAAATTAGGACGATACGTATTAAATAGCTTGTAAATCATTTGAGTCCATTCTGCTTTGGTAATTGTCTTGTCTGGCCGAAAAGTTCCATCCGTATAACCTGTCAGCACCTGTTTTTCCGCCATTACATAAATGGAGCTTACCGCCCAAGCCTTCTGCTGCATATCGATATCGCTGAACGAAACTTGGGCTTTGGCTGACGGGCCGGGCACAATTAAAGCAATGGCCAGCAGCCATGCAGCCGATTTCATCTTTTTAACGTACTTGTTTATCATGTTCCAATCCTCCAATCTCTCCCATTATATCGGTAAAACTTAGAAGAAAGTTGATATTTGTATTGCAAGATTGTGAGCGGGGAACTTTTTTCAATGATTGTTAAAAAAAATATGCTCTCAAGCCGATATAAGTATCATAGTCTATTGGGGAAATTCTGCTTTCAGGTAAATAATGCTAGAGGGGTTAGAATTAGGGTGGTGATGGTAGGACGAGTTCGGGGAAAGTTGGAGCCAAATTACGATTTATAAATAAGGAGCGATTGCATTGAAATACTTGAAACACATGAAGAAATTAATAAACTTTACGCTTATGTTTGCATTGCTGGTGTCGATTCTTCCGTTACCTGCGGCTCAGGCAGCATCCAGTTTTTTTATTCCTGACGACGCGTCACTGGCGGTAACAGGCAATATGGATATTTCCTCCACGCCTGCTGCACGCGCCAACCTGAATCGGACGACAGCGAAAGTTACGAATGCAGGCACTCTTTCTATTACAGGTTCATTTCAGCAAATGACCGGCAGTACCTTGACGTTAACTGTCGATCAAATCGTTTCGATCAACAATACAGCCTGGACAGCGCAATCCGGCAGAACCTTTAATACGTCGGTCGGTGCTACCAATAATCGGTTTCAGATTAGCGGCGTTCAGTTGTTTCCCGGTTACAATCGTCTGACCTTTAACGGGTCACAGGGCGGTGCCACGAAAACTGATGTGTTTTACGTGTTGTACGATACGGCACCGTTAATTAATACATTGCAAATTACGTCGAATAACCAAAACTATGATTTGAATGAGAGCACAGGCTTGGTTCTGACGAATAGTGTAGCTTACATTCAAGGGAATGCAAGTAATGCAACTAAAGTAACGGTTAATGGGCAAAGCGCTTCAGTTCTAAGCAACGGGCTCTATTACGCTCCTGCAATTACATTAACTCCCGGGCTGAACAAATTCGATATCACATTGTCCAATAACACGGATTCCGTTAATGTAAAGCGTCAGGTGTATTACTATGACCCGACTCAACCTTTCACTGCAGTCAGTATAACTGAAGGAGCGGAAACAAAGGATATACTGGGTACAATTCCGACCTTAACGGACCCTGCTGGCACAGCATCACTTACGATGGAATTGCTGTATCCATTCCAGGCTGAAACCTTTGATAATACGAATGTAGGTATTACTATAAACGGGCAGGCTGTAAGCATACTTCCTGATCCTCCCGCCCCTGCTCCCAAAAATACTGTAGAAACGGTGATTACCAATACGTATGGCGATCCTGCTTATAAATTGGTCAAGTTTAAGACTACTGTATTTAATCTGCCGGCTACAATCAATGATCCAAGCTCCACACAGCCGGTTATCGTGTCTCTAACGTATCCGACATTAGCAGCGGCTCCTATTGCTATTGGTAAAGCTTTCAGCTTCAAGCATGTTACGGGAACAGTAATCAGAGGTGTTGAGTTACTATCGCCTGAATATACAGGTGGTGCTGTTGACGACAGTACTTCTGCGGTTCCTTTCAATGGTTCAAGTGTAACCGGATCGGATTTTTATATTATGGTTGATCCATCACAACCTTTGACTGCGGCTGGTACTCCTAATGAATTAAAAGTAGCCATTCAGCCTCTTGGAACCGTAACTCTGGGAGTAGCCCTAACGGCGATTGTTCCAACTGGTACGGTTAATGCAGGCAAGCAGATATATAAAATAACTGGTTTGCCTGAAGGTACCCAGACATTGGCGTTCTCCGCTGGAACAGCTCCGGTTTCCTATACAGGTAAAATTACTTTCGTAGCCAAGCTGTACGTCGATCTGGATAATATCTACAATGACCAGGTATTCAATATTAATTCTTCAGCAGCAACGGTTCAAAGCATCACGTTAAAAGGTAAAATCATCGGTTTTGGTAACAGCATGCTGGCCAAGCAATTAATTATTAATAATACGAGTGTTCCATTTCCAAATATTTCTGCAGTACAGCCAGATGGTTCATACAATATCGACCCAACTGATTTAATCATTGGTGACTCCGATCTTGCCACACCGGGCGTACAACCAGGACCACTCTTCACAGGACGGAACGTGCTCAAAATTATTGTCGACTATAGCGATAACGCACTTCCTACGCCGGGTGTTTTACGTAAGTACACGAAGGAAGTTACGTTCTATGTCGTGGATGAGAACACACCTAACATCAATATCGTTCGTCCGCTAACGCCTCCGAATGGGCCGCGCGGAGATATCAGCAGTACAGACCCAACTGTTTATTTACCGGCTTCACCAGAGCTAATTTTAAGTAATAACACTTATACGACAACATTGGCTAAATTCGACTTTTTCATTGAAGGTGCAGGGGCGAATCTTGTCACTGTCAGAGAAGGCCAGAATCTGATGTATACGGGTACTCCTACACCAGGCTCTACTGCTGGTAATGCTTATTACAGCTCGGTTAACTATGATGGGACAACAAGCGGGTTTAAAATTCGAATGAATGATGTTCCCTTATCTGCCGGAACCCATGTGTATACGATTGAATTCACGAATACCGCTGGTGCCAAGGTAAACCAGACGCTTACGGTTATAAGTCAAAGCGTTCCATATCGGTTGCTTGCGCCTATTGCTAATACAGGTGAAGCGATCATTGTAAATAAGAATTTCATTACTTTCGATGTGGAAGCGGTTGGAGCTTCTGATGTGAAGATTAACGGAAATTCTGCAAAGCCTCGTACAGACGTTGCGAATCGTTTTGTTTACACGTTAACAGGTTTAAAAGGTGACACTGACAATAAAATCAATCTGGTAGTACAGAATGGTACTAACCAAGCCAAGGAAACGATTACTGTTCGCTATGTAACGAGTAATGGTGTAGGCGCCATGTTCATGGAACCGCTTGGCACAAAGCATGATGTATTCAACAAAAATCTGCAATTGACTTTCCCTAAGACAAACGTGCTGCGCCGCGTCATTGATGGAAAGATTGAGCCGACAGGTAATATTCTGTTCGGGATTGCTGATCCTAAGAATGGTAATACCGATCTTGTGAATGATTATAATCAAAAATTGGGAACGGATATTGACTACCGGACACCGCAAACATCACAAACTGTCATCCCTATCGACAGCTCGTTATCCACGCAGTTCTCGAATGATTTGGGTCGTGACCATTTTACAAGAGTATCAGATTATTTCTGGATCTCCGCAGGACTTGGTGAGCAATCCAAGGTAGGAGCTTCTGATTATAAATACGTTACAGGTGGATTAGCTCCATATTCCACAGAAGGAACCTACACGCGTTATAACAATTATGCCAATCGTAAAATTTCACCAACTGACCGTGGAACGTTAACCCTTAAATACAATGATGCTGTAGTGGATCAATCAGCTACGGAAGTAACGGTATTTTATTTGGGAGACGATGGAATTTGGAGAAATATTGGCGGAGAAGTCAATATTAAAGCAAAAACGATTGAGGTTCCATTTGATAACTTCGGATACTATATGGTTGGTAAGCTGAAATATGGTTATGAGGATGTATCCAATCATGAGTGGGCAAGGAATATTTTGCAAACACTGCTGGCTAAAGGGTACATGCCTGCACTTCGCAGCAACGATTTTGGAGCTTCTGATTATGTAACACGTGGTGAATTTGCTGCTTTACTTGTTCGTTCATTAGGTATGAGATTAAATTATGATGATAAAAAGACATTCTTCGATATCATTCCAGGAAGCCGTTCGGCCACATGGAATTATGAAGAAATCGAAACAGCTGCAAGGGCTGGTATTGTTCAAGGATTGAACGATCTCGTATTTGCACCGGATTTACAATTAACACGCCAAGATGCTGCGGTGATGATCTCACGCGCATTGAATGTGAAGCTGGCCGTTAATGATGATAAGCTCAAAGCGAAAATTGAAAAAGCTTTTGCTGACAGTGACTCCATCAATAATTACGCTCGCTCGGCAGTTGATGCATTAAACTCTGCAGGAATTATGGTCGGCAGCAATGTCGTATCACCAATTCCTTCCAAGAACAAACCGCTTGTCAACTTCTATCCTTTAGCCAATATGACAAGGGCTGAAGCAGGACAAGTTGCTGTACGATTGCTGCAAAAATATTTGAAGGCTCTGCCAGCTAACCTGTAGGTTGTAGGTAGGTAAAAGCATTGCACTTGAAATAAGCAACGGGTAACGGTTAATTACAGAACGACTGGAAGAGGAGGCTGTTTCCTTAAGCAGATTGTGTGCTTACGGAACAGCCTCCTCTTTGTGTTCTTCACTATCGGTATGATAACTCACAAATAAAGAGGCTATCCCTGAAGTCTATGGACCTCAGAAATAGCCTCTCATACATTATGCTATTTGCCTCAATTTATTCAGCGATCATTTGGCGAAGGACCGTTTGGAGAATACCGCCATTGCGATAGTAATCAATGTCAACCGAGCTGTCCAAACGCACAACGACTTCAAAGCTGAAGCTGGTTCCGTCCAGACGAGTAGCAGTAACTGTTACATCCTGACCCGGCTGCACATTGTTATCCAAGCCTGTAATATCAAAAGTTTCAGTACCTGTAATACCAAGTGCACTCCAGCCATGTCCTGATTTGAATTGAAGAGGAAGCACGCCCATACCTACGAGGTTCGAGCGGTGAATACGCTCAAAACTTTCAGCAATAACGGCTTTAACACCCAATAGGAATGTACCCTTTGCCGCCCAGTCACGGGAGCTGCCTGTACCGTATTCTTTACCTGCAATAACGACAAGATTCGTGTCTTGATCCTGATACTTCATGGAAGCATCATAAATCGATTCGACTTCACCTGTTGGAAGGTAAGTAGTTACGCCACCTTCAGTTCCTGGTGCTACCTGATTACGAATACGAATATTAGCGAATGTTCCGCGCATCATGACTTCATGGTGACCGCGGCGGGATCCGTAGGAGTTGAAATCTTCTTTTCTAACGCCATGCTCCATCAAGAACTTGCCAGCAGGACTGTCAGCCTTAATGTTACCAGCAGGTGAGATATGGTCGGTTGTTACCGAATCGCCAAGCAGTGCCAATGTTTTTGCACCATGGATATCAGCCATATCGGCAACTCCATCGCCTAAGCGCTCGAAGAAAGGAGGATTTGCGATATAAGTCGATTTTTCGTCCCACTCGTACAGATCACCCTCAGGAACCTCGATCGCATTCCAACGCTCATTAGCACGGAACACATTTGAGTACTTCTCACGATAAATGCTTGGGCTCATGGCTGTAGCAATAGCCTCTTGAATCTCTGCATTGGATGGCCAAATATCTTTCAAGTAAACAGGTTGATTGGCTTGGTCATAGCCGATTGGATCGTTAGCCAGATCAATGTTAACCGTTCCAGCCAGAGCATAAGCGACAACTAACGGCGGGGATGCCAAATAGTTAGCTTTGACTTGAGCATGAACACGGCCTTCAAAGTTACGGTTACCGGATAGTACGGCAGCCACGGTCATGTCGTTATCAGTGATTGCTTGACTTACTTCATCCGGCAAAGGACCGGAGTTTCCGATACAGGTGGCACAGCCGTAGCCTGCAACGTAGAAGCCCAAAGCTTCAAGAGATTCCAGCAAACCTGCATTTTTTAAATAGTCAGTTACAACCAGCGATCCTGGAGTCAAGCTGCTTTTTACGTAAGCAGGTTTTCTTAAGCCGCGGGCAACTGCCTTTTTGGCTACTAAACCGGCACCGATCATAACGCTTGGGTTGGAAGTGTTGGTGCAACTGGTAATAGCGGCGATAACAACAGCGCCTGTACCCATTTTGCTAACATCGCCATTGGCATGCTGTACATCAATAACTTCTTCGATTTTGGCGTCACTTAAGCCGTAACCGCCTTTTTCGATCGGTGTGCGAACAATATCATGGAAGGCTTGCTTCATGGAAGTTAATTCAACACGATCCTGTGGACGTTTTGGACCTGCCAAGCTTGGCACGACTGCTGACATATCGAGCTCAATAACGTCACTGAATACAGGGTCAGGTGTATCATCAGTACGGAACATGCCTTGTGCTTTATAGTAAGCCTCAACCAGAGCGATTTGATCATCCTCACGGCCAGTTCCTTTTAAATAATTAAGTGACTCGGAGTCAACAGGGAAAAATCCTACTGTAGCACCATATTCGGGAGCCATATTGGCAACTGTTGCACGGTCAGCCAGACTGATATTGCTAAGACCAGGGCCATAGAATTCAACAAATTTACCGACAACACCTTTTTTACGAAGCATTTGTGTAACAGTTAGGGCCAAATCGGTAGCCGTTGAACCTTCTGGAAGATTACCAGTCAGCTTGAAGCCAATAACTTCAGGTGTGACAAAATACAAAGGCTGTCCAAGCATACCCGCCTCAGCTTCGATACCGCCAACTCCCCAGCCTACGATACCAAGACCATTGATCATCGTTGTATGGGAATCCGTACCTACCAGTGAATCTGGATATACTTCAGTATCGCCGTCGATTACCTTGGTGGCAGCTACGGAAGCCAAATACTCGAGGTTAACCTGATGCACGATACCTGTAGCTGGTGGAACAGCACGGAAATTGTCAAATGCCGTTTGAGCCCAACGAAGGAAACGATAACGCTCTTCATTACGCTCGAATTCAATATTCATATTGGTTTCCAAAGCGTCAGCGGTACCAAAAGCATCGACCATAACCGAGTGGTCAATAACCAAATCAACAGGTACAAGCGGATTAATTTGCTTAGGATTTCCACCAGCAAGCTTTACCGTATCTCTCATAGCGGCCAAGTCAACTACAACCGGAACCCCTGTGAAATCCTGCAAAACAATACGAGCGGGAATAAAAGGAATTTCCTTCTCTTCTCTGCCTTCAGTCCAGGTTGCGATTTGTCTTACGTGCTCTGATGTGATAGCTCTGCCGTCAAACTGACGAACAGCTGCTTCGAGAAGCACCTTAATGGAAAAAGGCAGCGCGGAAATATTGCCGTGTCCTTGGTCTTGAAGTCCAGGCAAACTGTAGTATTGGTAAGTTTTACCATTAACTTCGAGCGGTGTACGTACTGAGTAATGATCTTTTCTAGCCATGTGTGAATGTCCTCCTTTGAATGATAAGTCTGTATTTCAGGATGAGCCATTGTCCAAAACAACTTCTGTTTCATGGAATGAAACAAGATTTCATAATTGTTATAAGTTAAGTATACATGCTGCGGAAGGCTACGTAAAGGTTAAATTGAATCATTATCAGACGTATTCCTTCATATATTGGAATCATTAAGGTATGTGCATGAGCTTGTCCTGACTGTGATACAAATTGGATGAAAATCGGTCATTTGATATCAATGGAGGTAGACCGCATGTCATGGAAAATGATGCTCTACGAATATGTTCATCATAAAAATCAAATGAATCTGGAATATTCGGTTGAGCCCTTACTGCCATTCGTCACGGATGTTCCATTCCTGCAGGCACAAATCAGGCGTCTGGCCAGGACCTCGCAAAACGATCAGGATCGACATTATTCCCCAGTAAAAAATGAGACAAGACTTACTATCACGCAAACCATTGAGCAGCCCGCATATGTGACAGCATCCATCAGACTCAGGCAGTCCATGGTCGGAATCATAGGAGTGACTGAGCATGAAGAGAAGCGGCTGGAAAGTGAGCAGCTTACCTTCGAAGAGCAAGAAGGAAAATGGGTCATTACAAACATTCAATCCACAGGCAATGAGCTGCTTCAGCCTACCCAGCGGGTGGTTATGTCCCCTTCTGCAGCCTCAGTCCCCCAAACCGTTGACCAAGGATTACTGAAGCTTTCCTCTATGCCGTTTTTAAATTATGAGGTGCTTCCTTATCTGGAGCCGGCTCTTAGGAAAAATTACTACGATCGCCATAAAGCGGTTCAATATGCTGATCGGTGGTGGGATCAAGCTAATCCGGCCTATCTGGAGTTCGAAGTCGACTGCAGCAATTATATATCCCAATGCCTCTTTGCAGGTGAAGCTCCTATGCACTATACTGGAAAAAGAGATTCTGGCTGGTGGTATAAAGGCCGCAATAACAGTCAGGAGCTGTGGAGCTTCAGTTGGGCTGTAGCACAGAGTCTACAAAGATATATGACATCAAATGATCATGGACTGCGGGCGAAAGAAGTCCATAAGGCCGAAAACCTTGAGTTGGGAGATGTCATTAGCTACGATTGGAATGGTGACGGGCGTTATCGCCACAGCACGATTGTAACTGCTAAGGATGCCAATGGGATGCCCTTGGTCAATGCACATACGACAAACAGCAAGCATCGATACTGGAGCTATAAAGATTCGTATGCCTGGACAGAACAGACGCGGTATCGGTTTTTGCATGTGATCGACCAAGACTGATGGTTAGACATGCTCTTAGCTTACGGGATTCAGTAGGTTACTATTCACATCTTACAATTCATTTTCGGAGGTTATTATGAACGACAAAATTCGCATTGGCTTAATTTACGGTGGAAAGTCTGGAGAACATGAAGTTTCGCTTCAAACTGCACTTGCCGTTACTGCAGCCATTGACATGAGTAAATATGAAATTATACCATTTTACATAACCAAACAGGGTGAATGGCGCTCAGGCTTACAGCTGCAAGGACCACCCAGTCATATTGCGGAGCTGCAATTTGAACCGGCTGCAAGCTCTGAAGAAGCTTTTTCCATTCAGCCTATCTTCAATTCCCTGCAGCCCTCAGGATCAAGTGCAACCGATGGAGCTGCATCCATACAACAGATTGATGTGGTTCTACCTTTATTGCATGGGACATTTGGAGAAGACGGTACGATCCAGGGTTTGCTGGAAATGGCCAATATTGCATATGTAGGCGCAGGTGTTCTGGCTTCGTCCGTCGGTATGGACAAGGTCATGATGAAAAGAGTATTTGAGCAGGAAGGCTTGCCGCAATGTATATTCCGCCACTTTACAAGAACACAATGGGAGAAGGACAATGCTTATTTCATAATGGAGATTGAAGTGGCCATCGGATATCCTTGCTTTGTTAAGCCTGCTAATCTCGGGTCCAGTGTCGGAATCAGCAAAGCCAAAAATCGTGAGGAGCTTATCGAAGCCATTCATAGTGCCTTTCTATATGACCGTAAAGTTATTATAGAAGAGAATGTGAATGCCCGAGAGGTGGAAGTCGCAATTTTGGGGAACGATGATCCTGAAGCATCTGTGGTGGGAGAGGTGGTTTCCACAGGAGAGTTTTACGATTACAAGGCCAAGTATGTAGACGGGACCTCCTCCATGATTATACCGGCGGAAATTCCAGATGAGCTGTCTGAACGAATTAGAGAGCTTGCTATTCGTGCTTATCAGGCAGTAGACGGCTCTGGATTGTCCCGAATTGACTTTTTCATACGTAAAGAAGACAATCAGATATTCATTAATGAAATTAATACGATGCCTGGATTTACGCCTTTCAGCATGTATCCTTTACTCTGGAAGGAAACCGGCAAGCCTTACGCTCAATTGTTGGATGAACTGATTGGGCTTGCATTGAAGCGCCATCAAGACAAGCAGCGGCTGCAGTATTCATTTGAGGTATAATTGGATGACAAGTCTTTTACAATAATTATTTTGAAAGGGGAGTTCGTATGGGGTTCCAGACTGAGTTCAATTCCGTATGCAAGTTCAAATCCGAGCAGGAGCTCTACGAGTTATTGGAGTACGGCCGAAGCAAAATGGTTAAAAGCGGATTTCGTGTGTACCCGACAGGCCAAATGGTTATTGCGTACAGTCTCGATAACAAAGCGGTTGCCATAGTCAAAATTTTGGTGTCAATCGCCGAAATTAATTTCCAAGGCGAAGAGATTACCCAGGTTGAAATGGAACTGGTTCGCCGATTAACGGAAGAAGAGGCACGCATTCAGACTGCTTTGGCTGATGAAATGTATTTTAGTCTTGCTTCCAACTAATAGCTTAACATCGAGCATCTTGCGCTGCGGCGGCAAGGTGTTCTTTTTATTGTTGTCATGATTTTTATAGACCCTGTGATTGTAGGGTATCCTATGGACATATCTGAAAATTGGAGCTGATATGCCACTATGATCGTACGTCTTGGTTATGTTGCGATGTCCATGCAGGTATCTAATGCGTCTCCATCCAAAACAATGACAGCCGCCAGCTTTGATAAATTGAATAATCGGGCCGCAGCGGTCCGCAAGCTGGAGCGTATAGCCATAGAAAATATACACAATACGCTGCGTCTCCTTAAGCACAACCGGGCACACGATATCGAATTATACCGATGTTCCTCCAAACTGATCCCGCTGCGTGGTCATGAGATGCTGAACGATTGGAACCCAATGGAGGTGCTGGCGGAAGCTTTTGCGGAGCTTGGAAGTTATGCTATTAAAAATGCGATGAGACTCAGCTTTCATCCCGATCATTTCACCGTCCTGAGCACTCCACGTGCAGATGTGCTCGCAAGCTCGCTTAAGGATCTGGATTCACACGTCACTATGCTGGAGGCGATGGGTCTTGATGAGTCAGCTAAATGCAATATCCACATGGGTGGCATGTACGGTGACAAAAAGATTGCTTCTCAGCGTTTTATCGATCGTTTCAAGGCATTGCCAGAGCGGATTCGCAATAGAATGACACTGGAAAATGACGATAAAACCTTCACAGCCTCCGAAACACTGGAAGTATGTGAAGTGACGCATACACCCATGGTACTCGATATTCATCATCATGAAGTAAATCATGAGGAGGAAATAGCAGATAGCGCGGTACTGTGGCCGCGTATTTTGCAGACATGGAAAGGACAAACGGAGCAGGGAACACAATTGGAGCTTCCACCCAAAATTCATGTATCCAGTCCAAAAAGTGAAAAAGATGCGAGGAGTCATGCCGACTTTATTGATCCCGGACCCCTGCTTACATTTCTAAGGTCAATTGCCCCGTTAACACCAAGGGTCGATGTGATGATTGAGGCCAAAAAGAAAGATGATGCCTTATTCCAGCTGATGAAGGAAATCAGCGAGGAGCCTGAACTGGAGGTTTTAAATCAAGCGTCCTTTAAGCTTTGAGATCAGACTGTACCCGTATTGGATTATTCATATGAAAAACTTCGTTATTGCTTGAATATTTTGTCCAAATGAAGTACCTTGAGAAAGGAGTGATAATGAACGTATTTTAATGTTGAGAGGGGAATTTATTAGTATGAGTGGACTTTTATCCGGTAAAAATATACTTGTTATGGGTGTTGCAAACGATCGCAGCATTGCGTGGGCAATCGCCCAATCTTTATCTGCACAAGGGGCTACACTTGCTTTTACATTTGAGAACGAACGTGTGGAGGAACGGGTACGCAAGCTTGCGAATACGCTTCCCAATACAACGGTTTTACCTTGTAATGTAACGGTTGATGCAGAAATCGACACATTGGCTGCTATCGTCAAGGAACAGTTTGGCGTGCTGCATGGTTTGGTACATAGTATTGCATTTGCCAAAACGGAAGAGCTCGAAGGGTTGTTTGTAGATACTTCACGTGAAGGTTATGCGCTGGCTCAGGATATTAGTGCCTACTCCTTGGTAGCTGTAGCTCAACGGATGTATCCGTTGATGACCGAAGGTGGCAGTATCATGACAATGACTTATCTTGGTGCCGAACGTGCAATGAAAAATTACAATGTTATGGGTGTTGCCAAGGCTGCCCTGGAAGCAAGTGTTCGTTATTTGGCTAGTGATCTTGGACAATTTAATGTACGTGTTAACGCCATTTCTGCAGGTCCTATTCGTACATTGGCAGCCAAAGGCATCAAGGATTTCAATTCGATACTTCGCAGTGTTGAGGAAAAGGCTCCGATGCGCCGTACAACCGAAGTTGCAGAAGTGGGCGATACCGCGATGTTCTTGATGAGTCATTTGTCCCGTGGCATAACTGGAGAAGTTATATATGTAGACAATGGATACCATATCGTAGGGGTATAATTCAAATAACAAGTAAATAGTATAGTTAGACCAGCAGAGCTGTTGAGGAATCAACAGCTTTTTTTATTGCTCTTTTGTACAAGCGACTGAAGAGTGAGCATCATAAGATAACATTAGAAATCTACTAATAGATTATCTTATCGGTATGGAGTGTGGCAATTCAGAAGTATGTTGAAACTTTGTGGCAATTAAAGCGTATATTCACTATACTAACTAGTAGTTGTACCACTACTATAAAACTTTTTTGGAAAAAGGGCTGATTGGAATGTCTAATGAAGGAAATAACTCCTTCTCGGTTGGAAGTAAAAGCTTTACCGCTGTAGCCATTAATACGGCCTCCAAGGCAGGCGAATGGGTTCAAAGCAAATTGGGAGATTTCAACAGCTTGAATACCAAATACTCTTCTCATGATCTAGTAACTGAAGTAGATAAAGGTGCGGAAAAAATGATCCGCAATTTAATTCAAACCCATTTTCCGCATCATTCGATTCTTGGGGAAGAAGGGGTTGAACCGGGGCCAGCCGCTTCGGTCCAAGCTTTAAAGGACGTTAGCGATGCTGAATATCTGTGGATTGTTGATCCTTTGGACGGTACGACTAACTTTGTTCATGGCTTCCCGTTTTTTAGTGTCTCCATTGCGCTGGCTTACAAAGGGGAGGTCATCGTGGGTGTGGTTTACAATCCTATTCACAATGAATTATTCGTAGCGGAAAAAGGTAAAGGCGCCTATCTAAGAGGCAAACGGATGCAGGTATCGAAGGAAAGCAAGCTCATCGATAGTCTAGTTGCAACCGGATTACCAGCTGATCGTGAGGGTGCATTGCCTGTCAATCTGCGTGGTTTGAATGCATTGTCTCCTAAGGTTAGAAATATCCGTGTTGCTGGTTCAGCAGCTTTGCATATGGCATATGTAGCCGCTGGCCGCTTGAGTGGTTTTTGGGAGATTGGTTTGAATTCGTGGGATATGGCAGCTGGGGCTTTGCTCATTAAGGAGTCCGGTGGATCGATAACGGATACTGAAGGTAATCCCTATACATTAAATGTACGGAATGTGCTTGCGTCGAACGGATTGATCCATGACCAGCTTCAACATGAGTTGACCATGGCTAGCGCAATATCTATTGAGAACTAGTGTTAGACTTTATATAACCTCCTCTTAGTCCGTAATTAGTGGACAGGGGAGGTTATTTTCTTCTTTCTGGTATCCGTTTGTATTTCCGGCACATATTCGTTTCGAGCTTGATTATCGACTCCCCAAAATATTATTTGATTTATACCTTGACTTCTATGATTGTCCTATGATATATTACTTCTCGCCGCTAAAAACGGTGTACGTGTTACGAAAGATTTTCATTTGAACGCAAAATGAAATAAAAAAATAACACTTGCATAAATAACTAGCGATGTGGTATAGTATAAAAGTTGCCGATAAAACTAAACGATGAAAATTGTTGAAGACAAGACGGTACAAAATGTTAGTTTTAAAATAAGAATTGTCCTTTGAAAACTGAATCAACGAGTGAGTAAATAGCAGTA